>CAYXEY010000186.1:0-8992 GCA_964464105.1 uncultured Planctomycetaceae bacterium | reverse complement strand
GGCATGCGACTGAATAGGGCGGCCCAACTGGTGAACCAATTGGTAGCCATTGCTAGCAGGGGGCCGGTGGCGCCGGCCGCCGACGGGAAGAGCAGATCGATGACGAGTTTGCAGAATCCAACAAGCGTCGCGAGAAACGCAGGGATGAGGAGCAATTGCGTCCACAACCAGCCGAGCGGGGTGAACTGATCAAATGTGTAGGCCACGATGGGTGCCGCCGCGATCCAGGCGGAGATTGAAACCGCGGTGGCGATGCCGATGCCGCAAATCACCCAGCGGGAGAATCGCCGAATCGGTGTGTGCCCCGTCTCGGGCAGCGCTACGCGAACCAGCATACTGGCTAACGTGGGACTTCTCTGAAGCTGAATCTTCGCCATGCCGGCGTGCCAGGTCTCCATGATCCGCGGGGCAAGGTGTACCACGGCGGCGACGGCAATAAAGCTCAATTGAAATGCCGGCCGAAACAGGTTGAATGGATCGACCATTAGCAGAATCACCGCCGAGGTCGCCAGCCAGTTCAAACTGTTCGGCCCGCCGCGCAGGTACACGCCCACACACGCAAGCAATCCGATAACCACGGCGCGCAGGATGGATGGTTCCGGCTCGGCGAGGATGGCATAGAGGATCAGCGTCGCGGCGGTCAATATCGCTGATAGTCGATAATGCAGATTGAGCGTCCAGGTGGCCGCCACGACCAGCAGCCCGAGCCACGCGACATTCATTCCGCTGGCGGCGAGAAAGTGTGTGCAACCGGTTCGGCGGAAGACCTCGTTCATCGCCCGTCCGACAGCGCTGCGTTCACCAAGCACGACGGCGGAAATGATCCCGCCGGATTCGTCGGATTCGTCGAACGCGCCCTCAAGCAGGCGGCCGCGAAACCACGAACGAAACTGGCGAAGCCGTTCCGCGAAACTGTGCCCCTCGGCAGCGGATTCGGTGCGTACACTCTCGGAATGATCGCAGGTCAGCCGCGCGCCGATGCCCTGGCGATGCAGATGCCGGCGCCAGTCGTAGGCCCCGGGATTACGCGGTCCACCGGGGCGCGAGATCCAACCGGCGATTTGCACGAAATCGCCTGCAGCTAGATCAAGCACCGCGTCGCGCACGCTGACCGCGACAATTCCCGAAAGGGGGATGAAACCCGCATCGCCGGCGGAGGATTCTACTTCCAGATTGAATTGGGTGCGATAGGGGCGGCGATAGACCGCCACGTCGTCGCGCGTGATTCGCGGTCGATCCAGCACGCGCCCGCGAAGATGCGCCAATCTCGGCGAATCGGCCGCGATGTGGCTGACATCATCGGATGCAACGATGCGATCCGAAGCGGCATGACGCAGCGCCCCCAGTGCGGCGGCGGATGACATCGTCAGCGCGAGCACCCAGATCCGTTGCCGGGCAGCGTAGCGCCACAGCGCGATCGCAGCGGCAATGCCCAGCACGATGTAGGCGAAAACGCTCCAATGCAGCGCGTTGTCCGCCGCGATTCCGAACATCAGTCCGACCGCGAGCGGTAGAATTGGTGCGGGCGGCGCTGGAATCGCCAGTGCGGCACCGCCATCGCCCATGAGGGACGATGCTCGCGGCGTTACGGCACGATCACCGTTGGCGGCGGGGTCCATCGGGCAGGCTCGATTAACTACTCATGTATGAAGCGCCACAAGCCGCGATACACGGCGAGAAACGCCAGTTGTCCGACCATGCCCGAGGCAAAGAGTGACTGACGGGTCTGCCCGCCGCCGCGCACGGCCATCACCACGGATACGAGATACGCGGCGCAGAACACGATCAGGGCAACGATGACGCCCATCATGTAGTTGTTGGATCGTCCGCAGTAGTAGGCGGTGAGCAGCAGCGGGATGATGGTGCGACGCAATAAGCGCCCGGGTGTCATCTCAGTGCACAATGCGACGGTGGTCGAGTCGGTGCCATGGGCCGTGCGGCCGATGGTAGCCGCCAGCAGGATGGCCCAGCGGCCCCAGATTGGGGCGAGCAGCAGCGGCTGGTAGATCGGCTGTGGATAGAGCAGATTCAGATACCGCTTCCAGCCCGCACGCTGCGGCCACCAACCGCTCTCGGCGGGCAGACTGAGAATGAAGACAAACTCAGCCAGAATGGCGAGCCCGAGTACGAGGGTACCCACTGGCGAGAGTGGCACATTACGCGCCTCGTCGGGCCGGCGCGGTTTGTCGCCGGCCAGCAGGTGAATCGTCCGGGCGAGACCCATGACCAGGAAGGGTCCGGTCAGCATTGATTCGATCAGCACAACTGCCAGTGCTGGAATCGGGCGAATGCTCCCTACTTCGCCATAGAGCCGCCAGGTGGAGCGAAAAACGCCGATCCAGATCAATCCGATGATGAATCCCAGCGGTACGAACCAATGCGATGCACGGCGCATGGTGGCCGGGTCGGTCGCAATCGGGGTGTAACCGGGCGGTAAGAGAAAGCGTCCGGCCGCGGCCATGGCGCGGAGCACCGAACCGGATTGCGGTGCATCGACCGTCGGCGATTGGGGCGTGTCTGGCGAAACGACCGGCTCATCCTTGGGTTTGTGTGAACGGTTTTGCCGCACAATCCGTCTATAGTATCGAGGGACGCAGGCGCGGGGGAACTGTTCTTTCCGCAGGATGCGAATGGCCGCCACAATCCTCGCGGTGGTAGGATGCCGCCAGGCCTCCCAGGACGGGCGGCGAACCCTAATAAGCCGGGGAATCATGAGCCACGATTCAGCCAATGTGATTCGCCGGCAGATGCGATGGGGACGTGTCCGGAACGTCGCGGCCGTATTGGCGGTCTTTATGGTTTTCTCCGCCGATTCCGTGGCCCAGGTCCGCGTTCGAATCAACCAGGGTCGTGCCGGCGGCGGGGCCGGCGTGGGCAATGCGGATGACGCCGGACTGGCACCGCCCCAGGATCGCGATGCTGAAAGCTGGCTGAAGCGCGGGACTGAGGCCGCCGAGCGCGAGGATTGGAAACTCGCTGCCGATACACTGGCCCGGGTGATCCGCGAACACGGTCGCAAGATCGTGTCGCTGGACGACGGCAAGACCTTTCAATCCGCCGGGGTGTGCGCCCAGCAGCAGGTCGGCGGCTGGCCGGCCGCGGGACTTGAGGCCTATCGCGTATTGTTTGACGGTGAGGCCCAGCGATTGCTGGACAAGGCACTATCCGATCACGATACGCAGCCACTCTGGGCGATTATTCGCGAATATCCGCACACCACACACGGTCCCAAAGCCATCGAACTGCTTGCCGCATGGCTGCTCGACCTGGGCCGGCCGGGCGAGGCGTTGGATGCGCTCGATCGGCTGTCGCTTTATTCAGACGAGCGACTTCCAAAATGGCGGGAGCTGGAGCTGCGCGCGTTGGTGCAGTCGTCCTTGCGGCTGCCCGCCGCCGCGGACACCGTGGCCGAACTCAAGAAATTGACGGCCGTCGCCAAAGGCCTTCCGACCGACTGGGCCGCCCGCCTGGATGCTTTGGAGAGATTTCGCGCCGAATCGGCGGCGGCCATTACGGCGAGCGCCGCGCATTCAGTTGAACCGTGGTCCACGCCTCTCGGGCCGGCGTCCGCCCACGGCCATGCCCCGGAGGTTGCGCCGGTCATCACGCCGCAAATGCCCTGGAGCGATCGGCTGCCCGGAATCGATCGGGTCGATGAAAACGCGGCCCTCCGCATCATCGATGCAACCGCCCGCGTGCCAGTCTGGCGGGCCGTGACGGATGGCCGCCTGCTCTTCTACACCGGGCAGAGCGGTCTCGTGGCCCGCGACTTGTCAACCTTTGATCTGGTCTGGCAGAGCGTGCCGCTCACCCTCGGTTCCGATCGCCGCATCACCAACAATCGTATCGTCATGGGCATGTTTGCTGACGGCGTCGCCGCGGACAACAAGCAGCGGCTCGACCCGAACACGACGCGCGCCTTGTTTCAAGAGTATGCCGGGTTGACCACCTGCGCTCATGGGCTGGTCTTTCAGATCGAGCAACCCATCGATGAGGGCGAGCGACGCCCCACGCGCGAAGGCGATTGCGAACCGAATCCCATCACGGAAGGTTCGGTGATGCCCAATTCGTTGCGTGCCTTCAAGGCTGCAAGCGGTCTCACTGCGTGGACTCTTGGTCGCAGCGGGCCGGTTCAAGACGAATTGCGCGACGCTCATTTCTATTCAACGCCCGTCGCGGCCGGACCGAATTTGATTGCGCCCTACGAGCGTGGACACGATTTGTTCCTTGCGGTCATTCGCCCCGACGGCACGATTGAACAGAAGATTCACCTCGGAACAGGGCACACGCTCATGTTCCCGATCAACAGCGTGCTGACGCCGCTGGTCGCGGACGGGACGATTTATGTGCCGACTGGGGCGGGGATGCTGATCGCGTTGTCCGAGGCCGATTATTCACTTCGCTGGCTGGCGCGATATGACCGGGTCGAGGGGCGGGCGGGGCGGCGCAATCGACGTCAACAACAGTTCTTCATAGGGCAGATGCAGTCGCTTCCGCAGGCGGACGAGTGGGTTGCCTCGCCGCCGATTGTGGTGGGTCAGACCGTATTGCTCGCCCCGCAGGATAGCGACAAGCTGCTGGCCTTCGATCGGTCGAACGGCAAGCTGAAGTGGAAGGCCCGGCGCCGCCGCCATCGCTACGTGGTCGGCGCAGATGAGACACGCGTCATCATTGCGGGCAAGGAGATTGAAGCGATTCGCCTGATCGACGGCGAACCTGAATGGGAATACAGCCCGGACAGCGGCGCATCGTCCGGGGTTTTTCCGACGGGCAGGCCGATCCTGGCGGGGGCGCATGTCCTGGTTCCCACCGATTCCGGCCTTGTGACACTGAGTGCGGCGAACGGCCAGCCTGCCGGGGCGAAATTGAACTACGAAGAGCCGCTGGGCAATCTGCTTGTCGCAGAGGGCGCGCTTTACAGCCTCAGTGCGACAACTGTAGTGAAGTTCCCCGACGTGGTTTGGACGCGGGCTCGTGCGAAGGAGCGCCTGGCATCGAATCCCCGCGATCTGGAGGCGGCCATTCGGCTGGCCTGGCTGGCCGCCCTGGAAAACAAGTGGCAGGATGTGCTGGCATGTCTGGACGCGGCATCGAATGATGGCGCAAGTGACGACGAGGGCCTAATTGACCGGGCCGCGCATCTTCGCGTGGCCGCTCTCATTCGCGTTGCGGAAGATCAGGACGCTGTCGCGGCTCGAACGATGCTCGAAAAAGCGGCCGCGTCGGCGCGGCAGCCATCGGATGCGGTTGACGCAGGTCTCGCATTGATGGACCGGACCGCCGAGGCCGGCGATCCGGCCGGCGCTTTCGCCCGCGGCGTGGCGCTGCTGGCCCAGGCGGGCAACGAGGCGGTGCATATCGAGGCGGGATTGAACGGTCGTGCATTCATATTGATCAGCGAGCGCCTGCGACGCATCGCGGCGACGATGAATACGGGTGAACTTCCCGAGCAGGCCGGGAGGGTTGTGCGCGGTGCGATTGATCAGGCGGCCGCGCCTGCGGTGAAGTGGCTCCTTGCCGATGCACTGGGTTTCCGCGAAGAAGCTGCCCGGCTTGATATAGAAGCCGGCCGCGCGGCCCAGGGCGAGGGGAACGTAGAGACGGCCGTATTTTATTATGCCAGGGCGGCGCGCCGAAGCCGGGCCGCGACGCCCGCCTCCGAAGCCCTGCTTGCCGAAGCGCTCGCCCGCTGGGCGGGTCTGATGGCCAATCCAGGGAACGACGTTATCGCCTCCCCAGCCGTGGCCCACGCCGTGCTGAACGAATTGGCAAAGCTGTCAAAGGACCTCGCCATGCCGGCGGACCTTGCTGCGATTTCGCCAAATGCCGGCGGCTTTGTCGAGAAACTGCGCGGTTCGCTGGCTGCCGCCGCCGGCCCCGAGTTCAAGGCAACGAGCAGGCTGCGCGTGGTCAAGCCCAACTCCGAAGGCGCGTGGTTTCCCGAGCGATCGTTCGACTTTCGCGATTCCCCGGGCGGCCTTCCGATTGAAGTGCTGCCCGTTCGACAGAATCGATCCATCATGGGGATTTCGCTGCGCGATGGCGAGCGCGTCTCGGCCGGCGGCGTAGCCTGGAATTCCGTGGCAGCGCCGGTCAACGATACCCAGGATTACCTCAATCCCACGGACGCGGTAGCCCTTAATTCCAACCGGAGTCGCCCCGCCGCGCGGTCTCAGCAGGTCGCCATCCTCGATACCGGTCCAACGTTTCAGGCCGTGGGACTTTCCACGGGGCGCTGCATGTGGCGGCCCCTCGCGATCGATCGCAGCCGCGGCGATCTGCCCAAGCCATCCGTCGCCGCCGTCAACGGCATTGCCATAGTCGCTCCGGACGCCGGCACGCTGGTGGCAATGCCGGCGCGGGATGGCGCCCAGCCGCTGTGGACACGCGACTTCGGACGCACGCGATTGGGGCAGCTCACCGCAGTCGGCGACAGCCTGGTGGCCATTGACCGCGACGCAAATCGGGTTTTCATCATCGAACCGGAGAGCGGACGGATCTCGCGGCAATATCCGCTGTCGGCCCAGGAACCTTTGGACATCCCCAGCGCCGGCGAGGAGACGCCGCCGGTTGATACGCTTGTCGCCATTTCAGGGAGCGTCATATGCCGCGGCGAGGGCAAACGCGTCGTGGCCCGCGATGTTCAGACCGGTCGCACCGTCTGGGACAAGGCTCTGCCGGCGCGGGTGCGCGGCCTGCAGGTGCTTGACGGTTCGCACATTGCGGTCAGTCATCGCATCGACCGGCTTGCGGTCATGCGCTCGGATTCGGGTGACATCATCAAAGATCTGGCCATCGAAGATCTCGAGATGCCGGCCATGGAAATCTCGCTCGAAGGCCGCACGGCCCATTCGCCCGGCCGGCTGGTGCTTTTCGCCAAGACCGACGACGATCCGCCGAAGTACAAGCTTGCCTGCTACCCGCTGGACGGCGGCGAGCCGACCTTCCAGGGACCGTGGGACAACGCGATGGTGACACGGCGCATGTTGACCGGTTCGCCGAACTACGTCGCGGTCATTCGATACGATGGCCGCCGGGGCGATCCGCAGGGTGGCAACGTCCAGCTTCAGGTGATCGGGGGCCAGCCGCAGATAGTCGACGGTTTGAATTCAGCGCGGAACGCCACACTGGTGATCTACGACAAGAATCGGGATCTGCGCCGCGTGGCGCGGCATGAGTTCAGCTCATCTGATAATGCCGCGGGGCGGGCCCTTTACGGACGAAACCCCGCGGATGTTTCGGATGTCGTATTTGCGGGGCCGAACGTGATCGCTTTCGGTCCCTACGGCAATTGTGTTCTGGGGCCGGTTGAGACGGCCGAAGGCGAGAATGGCAACGAGTTGGGGTCCGGCGGCGATCGGCCGTGAAGTTTGGGAGCCACTTCGCTTCATGAGTGTGAAAGCACAAAACTTTGGAATTGTCTTTTTCGGGATGGCCTTTGCCGCTCTCGTCGGGATGCTTGTGGTAATCACCGCGCCGCGATCCGTCGCGGCGCCGCCACCGGCCCGTCCGCCGATGGTGACCGCCGAGACCGAGGCCTGCATTGCCAAGGCGCTCAAGTACCTCGGCAGCAAGCAAAGCTCGGACGGCGCCTGGCGCAACGAAGGCGCGTACGGCAGCTATCCGGTCGCCATGACCGCACTCTCGGGACTCGCCCTCACCGCCAGCGGAAGCACGCCGAGCCAGGGTCCATATGCCCCACATCTGCGCAAATGTCTCAATTACATTGTCCGCTCCAGTCAGCGAAACGGCCTGATCTGTCGCCGCGGCGAGGAGGAGTCCCGCTCGCTTTACGGACATGGCTTCTCGATGCTCTTCCTTGGAGAGATCTACGGCATGGAGGAGGATGAGGAGCGGATGAACCAGATCCGCTGGGTCCTGCAGAAGGGCGTCGAGCTGACCGGCAAGAGCCAGAGCAATCTCGGCGGATGGCTGTACACGCCCGACATGGAGGGCGACGAAGGCTCGGTGACCGTGACACAGGTGCAGGGACTGCGCGCCGCCCGCAATGCGGGCATCGCGGTGCCCAAGAAGATCATTGACAATGCCATGAAATATCTGGAGAAGTCGGTCCAGGGCGATGGCGGAATTGCCTATCGCGTCGGGATGACCGGTTCGCGTCCGCCGATTTCAGCGGCCGCCGTGGTGTGCTGGTTCAATGCGGGCGAATATCAGAACCCGATGGCGCTCAACTGCCTGAGATACTGCAAGTCCTCCATCGGTGTGCGCGGCGTACAGGACAACATCTGGGGCCATTTCTTCTATGCCCATTTCTACATGTCGCAGGCCATGTATCTGTCCGGCGAAAAGGACTGGAGCAGTTACTATCCCAAGATCCGCGACCATCTCATTCACAGTCAGAGTGAAGATGGATCATGGGATGGCGATTCGGTGGGCCGCGTGTACGGCACGGCCCTGGGGCTTTTGATTCTGCAATTGCCTTATGCACGGCTGCCGATCATGCAGCGATGAGAAATAGCCGTGAGCCATGAGCGGGAATAACCCACCAACTACCATAACTGACCACTGGAATCTGACAACTGACCACTGACTCCATGAGGGGCGAATGACCAATACCAACCAGGACGCAATGACCGGCGCATCCGACCTGGCCGCTGCCCAGCGGCTCCGAGAGATTCACAAGCGCATTCGCGATGAGCTGCGCAAGATCATCGTGGGGCAGGATGAAGTGATCGAGCAGCTCTTGATCTCACTCTTCGCCGGTGGGCACTGCATCCTCGAAGGCGTGCCTGGGCTGGCCAAGACCTTGCTTATTTCCAGCCTGGCGCGATGTCTATCGCTGTCGTTTTCGCGCATTCAGTTCACGCCCGACCTCATGCCCAGCGACGTGACCGGCACCGAGGTCATTGCCGAGGACAAGACCACGGGCCAGCGGGCCTTCCGTTTCCTCAAGGGGCCGGTTTTCGCCAACATCATTCTGGCCGACGAGATCAATCGCACGCCTCCCAAGACCCAGGCAGCCATGCTCGAG
>CAYXEY010000185.1:0-9003 GCA_964464105.1 uncultured Planctomycetaceae bacterium | reverse complement strand
GGTGTAAGTTATTGATTGAGCGTGGTTTATGGTGGCTCGTCGTGATCGGGTGTTAGGAAGTGGCGCTGGCAAGAAACAGGAGGACGGCCTGCTAAGGCGAACCCTGTAGCCTGGTATTGCCGGCGGTGAGCAGAGGTTTTGACAGATTGCCGTGGCCGTAAAAAGGACATTTGGCAGGCAATCGCGTGAGCCGGTACGATGATCGAAACCCATCTTCGCGAGGACGACCCATGTCAGACTCGCTCAGGCCGTGCTGGAAGTGTGATTACCTGCTTGCAGCCGACGCCGGTCAATCGCGCTGTCCCGAATGCGGACACGTGAACGACTTCGCCGAAATTGACGCCGATGCGCTAGCTGCTCTCAACAGACCGGTGCGGACGCTCATTTGTGGTCGAGTCCTCTCGGGCGATCTATCGCGCAAGCTTTGGCACGCGAAACTCCTCAAACCCAATAGGCCGACTCGCTTGGCCATTGTTGCCACGCTGGCCGGCTTCGTCGTTCCCGTGATGGCGCTGGTGGTGAGCGCCACAATTGGACTGAGAACGACCGTTCATTGCTTGCCCCATCCCGTAACTCAATCGAAAGTCCCTGGCCAACCGACGGCATGCCGGCCTTATCACCGACCTCAGTTCCTCGAAAGCAACTGGTATGGCTGGACGGGCTGGAATCACTCCAATAATCAGGATGGCGAGTGGGCACACCTTGCATTTCATCCATTGGGGGAGCAAATAGATCGAAAGGTGTTGAGTCGATCGATCGAATGGTCGCCCCGCTGGTCCTATGCAACGTACGCAATGCGCGACTCGATATTGATCACTTTCACGATTGCCAGTTGGTGGGGGTTGGCGGCGGCTTGGTCGCTTTTCGTCAAACGGAGAATTCAGCGAACTCCATTAATCAACGCAGCGCCTGAGTCTTTCAATACCAACCGCCGGTTTTTCTGCGCCCTCGTGCTTGCGTCAAGTGGGATCATTCTGACAATCATCCTTGCGGCGGACCTGGTCATTCGGCTGACGGTTCCCAATTATGGAATTAGCGGCCGAGGCATCGAGTGGTACTCGCTTCGGGCGTACTTGCCCTGGTCGATCGCAATTCCGGCGCTCTTCCTCTGGCGAATCACTTCGAAGGGGCCGCCCGGCATGGCGAGAGGGGCGCTGCTCCCGGCACTCGTCATCGGGTCGATCTCAACTTTATTGATTCGGCTGATCGCTCGGCTGAAGGGAATGCTGTCCGGCGAATTCGTTGGCGCGAGGAGAAACAGATCGATGACCTGCCCTGCGGACTAAAGCGGAACAAGGAACTCATTAAGAACTTCCCACGACCTATTCGTCGAAAACGAGTTCGTCGTCGGTGAATTCGAACGGCCGGCGGGCAATGTCGATGACGCGGCGGCGGGCGACGCTGATGAGCAGGCCGAGGGCCATGTAGTTGGTGACCAGCGCGCTGCCGCCCTGACTCACAAATGGCAGGGTGATGCCGGTGATCGGCGCAAGTCCGATGGTCATGCTGATGTTGATGGCAGTCTGCACGAAGATGAGGGCGCACAAGCCGACTGCCAGCAGGCGTCCGAAGGGGTCGGTCGTCATGGTGGCGACGGTCAATCCTGCCACGAAGATCACCAGGTAGCAGAGCAACACCAGGTTGCAGCCGATGAATCCCCACTGATGGGCCAGCACGGCGAAGATGAAGTCGTTGTGTTCTTCGGGCAGCAGGTCGTGGCGAAAGAACGCGCCCTCGTGGAAACCCTGCCCGACTAGGCCGCCGCTGCCGACCGCGATTTTAGACTGTGTGAGTTGATATCCCTCGTTGAGGTGCCAGCGAGGGTCGTCGTCGTTCTGGCGCAATAGAACGTAAATACGCTTGCGCTGGTAGTCGTCCATCAGCGGCGAAAAAAAGAAAATGGGCGCGGCCACCGCAGCCATGCCTGCGAAAATGGCAAGGTGACGTTTGCGCGCCCCGGCCGCGAAGAGCATGAGAAAGAGCGTCGGCGGCAACAACAGGCTGGTGCCAAGGTCAGGCTCAGGCAGGATTAATGCCACGGGTACGAGTGTCAGCACGAACGGCACCAACAGCCCGGCGATTGTGCGGTAGTTGGTGCGAAAGCGGAGATACCAGGCGAGGGCGACGATGAACACCAGCTTGGCGATCTCGGAGATTTGAAAGTTGAGGGGGCCTATGAAGATCCAGCGGTAAGAGCCTTTGCGCGGCGTGATGAACGGCGCCAGCGGAACCCTCTTGGCGACAAGCAGAAGCGCGAGCAGCAACAGCACGACGAAGTACAGCACGCCGGACCAGGTGCCGAGCCGGCGATAGCCGATGGCCTGCACGATCACCATGGCCCCAAGTCCGGCCGCGAGGAATGCGGCCTGGCGCAACGTGTTGGCCGGAAGCACGCCGGATTCGGCTTCGCCCGCGTAGATGCCCAGCAGGCCCATGCCAGTGAGAATCATGGCGGCCAGAACCATGGCCCATCCCGCCGCGGGCAGCATTCGTATGAATCCACTCATGGTGCGGACCCGGCCGCGGCCATGTCACGCGGGCGTGAACCGAGATAGCCGCGCGGGCTGGCTGCCA
Source organism: uncultured Planctomycetaceae bacterium (assembly GCA_964464105.1). GTDB lineage: Bacteria > Planctomycetota > Phycisphaerae > UBA1845 > UTPLA1 > CAYXEY01. The sequence continues at coordinate 6,429 of CAYXEY010000185.1, read as the reverse complement.
CGGCCTCGAGCACTTCCTTGGCCGTCGGACCGGCCGATCGTCCGCCCGAGCCGCCGTGCTCGATCAAGACGGAAATCGCGATGCGCGGATGGTCATACGGTGCAAAGCCTGCAAACCAGGCGTGGGTTGGATAGTCTTTGCTTTCAGTATCTTTCGGAGGCCACCGCTCGACGACCTCGCGGCTGATGCGCCTGGCCGATTGATCCAGTCCGAGCATTTCGCGGGCGCGTTCCTCGGTCGGCGCGTCGATGGCCATCTGCTTCTGATCGGCCAGCTCGAAGACAAATCGACGCTTGGTGACGCGCGGCACGCACTGCGCGCTGCCGGTCTTTCCGCAAACTTCAAGGTCGTCCATGCGGGCGAAACTGTAGGCCGTGCCGCCTTGTTCGTTGACGCAGCGATAAAGCCCGCGTCTCACCACCGCCCAATCGTCTGCGGTGAGAGACTTGAATCGCTGGATGGGTCGCGAATGACCATCATCCATGATGACAGAGGGATCGCGATACACGCCCGCGCCCAGCGTCGCGAACATGTTGGCGACCTGAAGCGGGGTCAACTGCAACTCGCCCTGGCCAATGCTGTAATTGCGAGCGTCGGAGGGTGTAAAGCCCCGGTTGTACCGCTTCTTGAGGTAATCGGCGGTGGGGATGATGCCGAAATGTTCGTTGGAGAGTCCCGTGCCGCGCATGTCGGAGAAATTGCGTTCGGGTCCGCGACAGAAATCGCGAAAGAAATCGGTCAGTAGCTTGGCTTCGAGCTTGCCGCCCAGCTGATAGAAATAGATATTGCAACTGTGCTGCAGGGCCGTCTCGGCGGAGACCGTGCCGTGTCCCGATTGGCCCTTCCAGAAGGTCCAGCAATGCCAGTATTTGGAGCCCGGCACGAGTGAACCGTCGCAGAATGCCGTTGTGTCGGCTTTGATCTTCTGGTTTGCCATGCCGGCCAGAAGGGTGACCGGTTTGATGGTGGAGCCCGGCGGATACTCGCATTGGATGGGCTTGAAAATCAGCGGCTGGCCGAGGACATCGTCGCGCAGCTTGTCAAAATGCTCGCGGAAATAGTCGCGCGTGTAACTTGGCACGCTCACCATGGCCAGCACTTCGCGCCGCTGGATGTCCATCACGACGCACGCGGCGCCGGTGGAGGTTGGATGCTGCGGCTGGTTGCGTATCAGAATTTGAGCAACGGCGTTTTGCAGATCCAGATCAAGCGTCAATCGCACGTCGGTCCCGTCCACCGGATCGACGTGCATGAGGACTTCGCCGTCGAGCGAGCGCTCCTCCTGGCCGCGCTTGCCGCGAAGCTGGTTTTCGGCCAGGGCCTCGATGCCGGAAACACCGGCAAGATCGCCGGGTCGATAGGCCCCGAGCGGGTCGTCAATCATGGAATCCGCGCTCATCATCTCCTGCGAGACCTGGCCCATCGAGCCGATGAGATGGCAGAAGGGCTGGGCCTCCTCGCGCCACATCCGCCTCACCGAAGGCTCGATGCGCACGAACGGATCTTCGGCCAGTTCGACCTCAATACGCGTCCTCACGTCGGCAGTCACATCGCGGAGCATGACGTGGTACATTTCGTGCTCGCGCAGGCGGATATCCTCTTTATCCTGTTTGATTCCTCGCGCTTTTCGAACCCGATGCACGTAGTCCTGCAGGCGGTGAACGCTGGCTACCAATGAGGTGGAGCGATCATCAAGTTCGCGCCGCGGGGTGCCCGAGGCGCGTTCAAGTTTCTGCCACATGTCCTCGATTCGGCGATCAACCTCTGCAAGCAGTCGCTGGTTAACATCGGCGACTGTTTCGCCCGGTTGGGGCCGGGCCAACTCGGGATCTTGCTCGCGGATGCGGGTCGCCATCTTGGCGAGAAAGGCCTCGTCGCGGGAAAGAACTCCGAAATGGATGGAAACGTCGTGGGTTGGCTCGTCAGCGGCCAGGACGCGGCCGATGCGGTCCAGAATTCGCCCACGCAGCGGGGGAATGGTGCGCATCGGGCCGGTCAATGCCGCGTCTACCTTGCGGACGTACGTGCGACCCTGAACCACTTGAAGTTGAAAGAGCCTGCCGAGGATAACCATTGCGCACAGGGCGGGGGCGATGAGCAGGATCTTGAGTCGTTGTTCAAACATCGGGGTGTGAGCCTTGTCTTGTCTGGCTTGAACCGGGAGTTTACCCGCGCGGGCAACGCGCCGCGACCATCAGAATTCACAACCCATACGATCCGAAAGGCGCAGGCGTTCTCGCGGATTCAAAGTTGGCGTGCTAAGGTCTGTGATTAGATGAATACACACACATCTCAACCCGAGATTCCGAGCAACCTCAACAGCGCGAGCGGTGATGCTTCGCGCCGCCAGCGACGCGCGCCCATCGCGGTGCTGATCGTTCTACTATCCATCGGTGGCGTCTGGATTCCACTGGCTCTGCGCGGTGGCGGGCTGCCCAAGCGTTTCGCCGAGGTCGATCCGGGCGTGCTCATGCGCTCGGGTCAGCCCACTACGCGGCAGATTGACAACCTGATCAGGAAGCATGGCCTGAAGACAATCGTGATCGCCCGGTCGGACAAGAGCACGAGCGTGCCGGAGGAGATGGTTCACGCGGCGTCGAAGGGCGTAAAAGTGGTTTCGGTGCCCATTGTCAGCCGGAGCAACATTACCGATGAGCAGGTCAATCAGTTCTTTGCGACCGTGGACGATCCGGCGATGCGCCCGGTTCTGGTGCATTGCTCGGCGGGCCGACATCGAACGGGCTACCTGTGCGCCGTCTATCGCATTGAGCGCCAGGGCTGGGCGAAGGAACGGGCAATCGAGGAGATGCTGTCGTTCGGCTTCGATCAGAAGGACCAGGCGATCGTGCTTGAGCAGTTGCAGGCGTATGTGCCCATCCGCGATCGAAAGAAACAGGGCGGCTAAGGCTCCTAGTTTTCGAATCGCTTGAGGTCGCGCATGACCTGAATGGTCTGACTGCTGCGGTCCGCCAGGAACTGACGCCGGGCCGTGCGACCTTTCACGGGCTTGTCATTCCGATCGGTCAGTATGTTCTCGGAAAAGCCATAGTCGCCAACCGGGATGACCATCTTTCCATTGTCGTCGACCACCGCGATGCGATCCCAGTCGCCGATGACCGTAAACGCGCGGGGCGTGGGCGAGAAGAGACTCCGCCCCAGGCTGTAATCGGCGGGGTCATTCATCACGCCCAGCATGGGCAGCAGCGTCGCGGGCACGTCGAGATGGCTGGTCATGGCTGAAATGACCTGCGGTTCGCGGCCGGGAACCCAGATCACGAACGGCACGAGAGTCTGCTCCTCGCTGAACTCCGAGTTGTGCCCCCAGCGGCCCTTCTCCATGAACTCCTCGCCGTGGTCGCCGGTGATGATGACGATAGTTGAATCGAGCAGCCTGCTCTGCTCCAGGTGAGCGAGCACGCGGGCGATTTGCGTATCCAGATAGTGACAGGCGTTGATGTATCGATTCTTCATCGGGCCGATGTCGGCCTCGACATCCATCGTGGCGTAGTTCAAGTCCTTGCAATACGGCTCGCGGATGACCGCGTCTTTGGGAAAGTGGTAATTGGCGTGCGTCGTCTCGAAGAACATGTAGCGCAGGAAGGGCTGCGTCGTCGGACGGGCGTCGAGCGAGGCCAGCAGGGCCGTGATCTGTTGCGCGTCGCGCTCATAGATCGGCAGGACATTGGTGTTGTGCAGGCGATCCTGCGGCACGCGCACAAACGCGGTGCGGTCGAACTCGGGGTAGGTGAAAGCGGCGCTGGTGTATAGATGCATGTCGTAATGCTGCTCAATCAGCTCATCGATCAGCACCGGGCCTTCGCGGTCCTGCAGGAAGGGGAACCAGTAGGGGCCGTAAAGGCCGTAGAACATGGAAAAGATCGCCATGCGCGTGCCGTTGCCGCCGCTGTAGTGATTCGTGCAGCGGATGGCCCGCTCGCCGAAGGCCCAGGTGTGGGGCATGATCTCGGGGGTGAGCATGTCGGCCCGAAGGCTCTCGGCGATGAGATAGACAAGATTGAGTTTTCGCTCCGGCGGGCGGCGAACCAATTCCGCGAGCGGATATCGAATGCCGTAGTCGCCTATGTCCCTGGCCGTGACGGTCTGACTGCGGACAACCTTGTATCCGTATTTCTTGGCGAGCTTGGTGAACGTGATCGGCAGGAACCCCGGCACGGCGGTCGAGGCCGCAAGCACCGGCGTGTTGCCACTGATCATGCTGACGCCATAGGAGCCCTGGGCGTAGAGGAATGAAACGAGAAAGAATAAGGCCACGCCAATAACCCGGCGTCCGCGAACCGGCGCGGTGGCTGTCCGGCGAATGACCGGGAACCGCACCACGACCCACAGGAGGCCGGCCTGCAAGGCCACGAAACCAGCCATGATTAAGGCAAAAGAAACGGTCGTTGAGGTGCCACTGCCCAGGGAATCGATGCCGCCGGGCGTGAAGATGACGTTTCGGACGAACCCATCGAGGTGCCGCCCGTAGAGGCGGTGAATGAACCTGTCGGCGAAGACCAGGATTTGCAGAAACGAAGTGGTGATGATCAGCACGCCGGCCAGCAAGGCGAAAGGCTCCAGTCTGGTCGGAATCAACCGCCCGCGAACGGCGCGAGCACCCACGACCAGCCGTGCGAGCAGGCAGATCAGAATAACCGGCGACAAAAATAGAAGGCAATAAGAGACGAACGCCGTCGCCACGAAGATGGCGGTGGGAATCGAATTGATGCGAACGTCGCGAATGAGACCGACACCGTTGACCGCCAATGCGACGTAGGTGAGGATGAAAAACGGGGCGATGACCCCAGCGGCGAGGGGGCGAGACGTCATGCGGCTATTGCAGCCGCGCGCGGCGCGAAAGGCAAGGCCGCAGCGGATTTTTCTGATGGAGAAATGGTGAACGAATCAGCCGACGGACAGCACGTGGACCGGCCGCGCCGTCCGGGACTGATCGCGGTTCTGTGCGCGCCGATCGTCGGGGTGTTCAGGGTCTCGCGGGCAACAGCGCTGCTGACCCGGGCCGGTCCAATTCAATTGGCATTGCTGCTGCTGGGCTACATGGCGATCGAGGCGTCGCTGTGCGTCACGATGGCCGTCTGGGATGACACACTTCGATATGACTATTCGAATCCGACGACGCAAATGGGCGTGAGGCGAATTAGCGCGACGCAACCGTGGTGGGGTGGCAACTGGCAGGTTGAGTCGCGTTCCATGCCGGAGGTCTGGGGGGAGTGGGAGGCCCGCGGCAGGCGCAACCCCGCGCCGCCGATCTTCATGGGGGTGGGCTGCGCCGTGCTGGCGAGCGTGCTCGTGTGCATCGCGCTGTTCTGGCCGCGCGTACACCGCCATGGACGGCTGTCGCCCACCCTGCGACGGACGTATGCCGCGGTGCTTGCATCCTGCGGCCGGGCGATTGTGTTTACTACCATCGTCTTCACGGCCTACGTCCTGCTCAGGCACTGGCGCATGCGGAACGGGTTGCGCTGGGAGCCGGGGCTGGAGGAAGGACATCTTGCGGTCGTCGGGATTCAACTGAGCCTCATCGGGATGCTCGCCACGATCAGCCGCGCCGTCCGGGCTGCATGCGATGCGAACTACGCCGCCGATCCGCCGCCGCAGTGCGAGGGTTGCGGCTACGACCTCACGCATCGGCCCGAGTCCGGCGTCTGTCCGGAGTGCGGGTTGTCGGTGGATCGATCGCTCGAGCAGGGCATGGGTCGGCGGCCGGCGGAGTTCGAACGGGATCCTTCACTGGTCGAAGGGATTTCGACCAGTGTGGACGCCCTATTCTCTCCAGCCATGTTCTACCGGCGGCTGGCGATGCGCATGGAGCCGCAGCGCGACGCGAACTTCCGGCTCCGACATCACGTCACCATGTTTTGCTGCGCCATTGTCTGGATGGTCATCCTGATTTCGACCTCCATGCACGGATCGTGGGGCTGGGACGAGACCGCGGGAATGATCGCGGGGTCATTGGGGGCGACGATTGCCGGATGGCTGCTGCTGCATGCGCTGGGGGCGGTCGCCTGCCTGGTCTGGGTGGTGAAGCGAACCCTGCCTGACCTGCGCCGCGGCGTGCGCGTGGTGAATTTTGAAGTCGTCTTTCTGTGGTTGTTCTGCCTCTTCAACGGGATGATGATCACGTCGTTTATCTGGTTCGACGACTGGATCGGCGTCCTGCTGGGCACCTTCAACCGGCCCACGGGACTGCCTCACGCCGTGCTGGCCATGTTCATCCCCAACGTCATACTGATGGGCTACTGGTTCATGCGTCTGCTGCGCAACGGCCGGGCGGTGCAATGGGCGAATTATTGACGGCTGTATGGACTGGGTATCGAGTGATTTGCTCGGAACATTTTCTCGCACATCACACGGCTCGACGGTTGCCGCTGACTTTAGTCGCTGCCGCGATCGGCGGATAATTTTCGGTTG
>CAYXEY010000184.1:1598-9109 GCA_964464105.1 uncultured Planctomycetaceae bacterium | reverse complement strand
CGACGTCGGCGCGCGACTCGTCGGCGGTCTGCCCGGCGAAGTCGTGATGATGAACAGCCTCACCGTGAACCTCCATTTGCTCATGGTGTCTTTTTATCGTCCGACCCGCGAGCGGTACAAGATCCTGATCGAAGACGCCGCGTTTCCCTCGGACACGTACGCCGTGCGAAGCCAATTGATCCACCATGGCTTCGATCCCGACGCCGGGTTGATCGTGGCGCGACCCCGCGCCGGAGAGCACACGATCCGCACAGAGGACATCCTTTCGCTGATTGCCGAGGAAGGCGGGCACATCGCGCTGGTGATGATGAGCGGCGTGAATTACTACACCGGGCAGGTCTTCGACATTCCGCGCGAAGGGCTGCAAAGTTGGATGGGATCTGGCCCACGCGGCTGGCAATCTCGTGCTCAAGCTGCACGACTGGAACGTCGATTTCGCGGCCTGGTGTAGCTACAAATATCTAAATAGTGGACCTGGGGCGGTGGCAGGGGCCTTTGTTCACGAGCGACATGGGAACAATCCCGACCTCCCGCGTTTTGCCGGATGGTGGGGCAACGATCCAGCCACGCGATTCCGCATGCACCTTGAGCCACGCTTCATTCCGCGCGCGGGTGCAGATGGCTGGCAGATCAGCAATCCACCGATCTTCTCGCTGGCGCCGTTGCGGGCATCGCTGGAACTTTTCGATAAGGCCGCCATGCCGGCCCTGCGGGCCAAGAGCGAGCGCTTGTCCGGATATCTGCTTTGGCTCCTCGATCAGTCGGGCATGGATTCACTTCGCGTCATTACGCCGCGCGATCCTGAGCAACGAGGATGCCAATTGTCGTTGCTGGTGAATGACCGCCCGCGAGAACGCTTTGTCGCCTTGCAGCGCGCGGGGGTGACTTGTGATTTCCGCGAGCCAAACGTCATTCGCGTCGCGCCGGTGCCGTTGTACAACACGTTTCACGACGCGTGGCGCTTCGCGCAAATTTTGAGCGAATCGCCGAAGTTGCCTTAGATTCGAAGCTTGCGCACACACGCAGCCGGGGCCGTCGCACCCGCCCGTCCGATCGCTTTAGTCAAATCTTAACACTCCGAACACACGTCCCATACACGTTTTTCATACGCTGCCGGTCGTGCCGCGAGTGGAAGCGGTTCGAACTATCGCCACACAAGGGTTTTTTCATGCGACATCGACAGAATCGTTCACCGATTCGTTTGGATGCCGGCTTTACGCTCATCGAACTACTGGTCGTTATTGCCATCACGGCGCTGCTCATTTCGATTCTCATGCCGGCGCTGTCGGCCGCGCGCGAGAACGGTCGAGAGGCCGTTTGTCGATCCAATCTGCGGCAATTCGGTTCGGGCATCGGCTCCTATGCGACCAGCAACGAGGACATGCTGTGCAGCGGCGCCTTCGACCCCGACGTGGCCAATGGCCGCGATGGTCCGGTTGATGCAATTGGATGGGTGGCTGATCAGGTCAATGCAGCGTCCGGATTCCCGGCGAAGCAGCTCTGCCCTTCGAACCCATCGCGGCACAACCAGAAACTCGGCGCCAGCGGAGCGACTTACACCCAGAGCCAGGCGGCGGAACTGATCATCCGGGGCTACGACACCAACTATACGCAGTCGTGGTTCATGGGCCGCACGGAGTGGAATCCCGCCTCTGGCGATCTCAATCTGAAGAAGGTTTCGGCCACAAAAGGTCCGCTCTCGGGCAGCAGCCTCAAGAACGTCGCGTCGTCGCGTGTGCCGCTGCTCGGCGACGGCCGTACGGATCCCGACGAAAACGTGCTCGGGGAACGATGCGTCAAGACCATGACCGATGGACCCTGGTACGGGCCCTACGGAACGCAGAATTTCTGCGACTTTGGCCCTTCGCATGGACGCGGTGGCTGGATTCAAGACAAGGGTCATGATCGGATCCGGGCCAATATCCTCTTTGCCGACGGGCACGTGGGGTATTTCCAGGATCGGGATCGCGATGGGGAGTTTGCACTGGATGAGTCGACGAATCCGCCCGGCCAGAAGGACTTAAACCAGGAAGTATTTGATGGGGTGCTCAGTCTGGGGGCACGATCGACGGACGCATTCACGGCATCGCATTGATTGATTTTGACAAGGGTATTGAATCTCGCGACCGCGGTCGGAGGCGGATCGCGCCGTTCGGCCTACGCAGCAGGGGAAGAACCATGAAAAAAGTACATCGGCTCGTATTGTCTTGCGTTCTCAGCCTGGCGGCCGTAAGCGCCGCCCGGGCGACCGTGTTCATCAACGAAGTCTTTGCCAACCCGCCGGACGGCTCGGAGGGCAGCAAAGAGTTCATTGAATTGATGGGCACGCCCGGCATGAAACTCGACGGATATGGTCTCGCGCTGGTAAACGGTGGGCAGCGAACGTTACACCCGCAGTCGCCCTTTCCGCCGAGTTGCACTGATGATCCGGCAATCACTGTCTGCCGGCAGGAGATCGATGAGTTTTTCAGTCTCGATGGACTGGCCCTGGGGGCCAACGGAATTCTGGTACTCATTCGCGGCAACACGGGAACCTATCCCACGTTGCTATCAGATTCAGCCGTTCGAGTCGACTGGGACAACGCGGCGAATCCTGTTTGGAATGGGTTTCTGGATACCCCCGGCGGTTTGCAGAATGACGGCTCCAACACAATTCTGCTGCTGCGAAACCGTCCCGGCGCGACCCAGGCCACGAATCCCACAGCTCCACCTTCCACCGATTTGCGCTGGGGAAAAAGCGCGACGGGGGGCGTGGATGAAGAACTGGTCATGCCTGATCCGCCAATTCCGGATCCGAATAATCAACCTGACGGCGTGCTGATCCAGTACGGCAACGGCGATCTCGACAACGGCGGGACAAACGGACTCGGCGGCAACACCGTCGATCTTCTCGGCGAAAGCACGTTGGCCAATCTCAGCGACGATCTCGAAGTGGTTGACGAAGTCAGCTACGAGCAGGATGCCGGCTGGGAATACGATATCGACGAGCGGCGAGTGAACGTCGGGCGCACCGAGGGCGGACTGAGAGAGAGCCGCGTGCACGCGCTGAGTGATCCCTTCGGGTTCAATCCAGACTGCCTGACCCGTGTTGACTATCGCACCAAGGGAATTGGTCATGCGCCTCCGCCGTTCGGCGGCGGCACCGGCCAGCTCGCCAACGGAAACAACTGGCAGGACGCCGCGACCGAACAATGGATTCGCGGCGAGGCGTTGACCTGTCTCAACGCTGTTGGATGTCCATTTACCAACGGAACGTTCTTTTTCGACAATTCCGCGGTGCCGGCCCCGGATCCCCAGGACCCCGACGCAATCTATGACCCGCTCAATTCCGGCGCTGTTTACAACCAGCTCTATCGCACCAATGTGCCGCTTTGGCTGCGCGACGGCGCCGGCTCGGAATTCAACTTCGCGACGGGATGGACCTATCAAGTGATGCCCGGGCGGATCAATCCGCTCGCAATTCCCTTCATCCCCGGCGACTCCGATCGCGACGGCGATTGCGATCTGGACGACATCGCGAAGATTGCGTCCGTATTCGGCAACGATAATTGGATCTTCAGCAACTCATTTCCCGCGCCTCCCGGCGACCCGACCATTCCCGGCAACGAAGGCGATCCCGCGCTGCAAATTCGTCCGTGGGATGTGGATGCGACCGGTGACCGTGGCATCGAGGCAAGCGACCTCCAATGGACCCTGAACTTCCAGGGCAATGCCGACGGCCGCATTGTGGGCGTGCGCTATGACAGCACGACGCCATCCGCAACCGGCGTGACCTTGAATCCTTCGGCCGGCGTGACCTGCGCGGTGACCGCAAGTGCGGTTGTTTTGAGCGGAAATCCGCTGAACGCGCTCACGTCCTGTGATACGGTGCAAGTGACAGTGCGCGGTTCGGTGAACGCTGGTGCGTTGGCTGACAACGGCATCATGCAATACGTGCATGACTTGCATTTGTCGACCGCGGGCGTACTGCGCGTCACGTCGGTGCAGCCGCTGGGTGCGTTTTCAACGACGCGTGCATCGCTTGCGACACCGCTGGGCGCCAACGGCAACCAGGGGATTGACACAATCAATGGCTACACCACCAGCTTCACACAGGGGCTCGCGGGTGCTGCGGATCTGTATCGCGTGACGCTGGTGCCCGTCGCGCCAGGTTCGACGAACATTACGCTGTCCTCCGCGGCCATGTCCAAGTTCGCCGACAGCACACCGTCGGGTCTTAAACTGGGTCACACCGCGGGTAACGGAAATCCGGCATCGGCGACGTATCCCGCGCCGATCGCGGTGACGGTTGTCGGCGGTGGCATGCAGGGTGACGTCAACAACGATGCCGCGATCACCCTGGCGGATGTGCAGCCATTCGTGAACGTGCTCATCGGAATCGACACCGACGCGGGACGCGTGGCTCGATCGGACGTGAACTGCGACGGCACAGCCAACGGTCGCGATATTGCGGGCATGACGGACCTGTTGATTCCATAAGGGAGTGCGGGCCTCTGGGCCGGGCGGACGGGGACGTCGGCACCGCCATTACATAATCAACATCGCATCGCCGAAGCTGTAGAAGCGGTAGCCTTCGGCGATTGCGGTTTGGTAGGCGTGGCGGATCAGTTCGATTCCGCCGAAGGCCATGACCAGCGCAAGCAGCGACGAGCGCGGCAGGTGAAAGTTGGTCACCAGTGCGTCCACGGCCCGAAATGAGTAGGGCGGGTAAATGAATATCCGCGTCTTTTCATCGCCCGTGCGAAGCTGGCCTCCGGCCTCAGCGCGCGATTCGAGCGTACGGATGGACGTCGTCCCCACGGCAACACGGCGACCCCCGGCTGCGCGAGATGCTTCGATGGTTGTTGCGGCATCTGGCGTCAGGTTGTTCCATTCCTCGTGCATGACATGGCCGGAGAGATCGTCGGCGGCGATCGGGGCGAAAGTTCCCAATCCGACATGCAGAAGCACGTCCGCTCGGGCGACTCCGCCGGCGGCGATTTGCGCAAGCAACTCGGGCGTGAAATGCAGACCCGCTGTCGGCGCGGCGACCGAGCCGGGGGCATCGGCATACACAGTTTGGTAATCGGCTCGATCGCGCGCCGCGTCGCGCGTCTCATCCAGTCCGCGTGAGATGTATGGCGGAATCGGTGGCAAGCCCACGCGATTGAGGACCGTGATCGCGTCTTCCACTGGATCAACTGATACCTCGCATTCGCCCTCGGCGGTTCGCGATTCGAGGCGCAACTGTCCGCCGCCGAGTTCAAACGCCAGCGCTTCGCCGATTTTCAATCGCCGTGAGCCATTCAGCAGCACACGCCAGCGCCCTGGCCGAAGTTCTTCCAGGAATAGTCCTTCAATGCGCCCGCCAGTCGCCCGGCGGGTGACTATCCGTGCCTGCAAGACGCGTGTCGTATTAAATATGAGACAATCTTGTGCCGTGAGATATTCCGGAAGGTCGCGAAAGACGCGGTGCTCCAGCCGGCCGTCGGCGCGGTGCACTACCATCAGCCGCGAAGCGTCCCGTGGCCGGCATGGCGCCTTTGCAACGCGGTCGGCGGGAAGATCGAAATCGAGTTCACTCGTTCGCATAGGCGGCAGATTGTCGTGGAAAAGCGGGTCTTGCGCGCACTGTGCAGCAGATTCAGCGGGTCGTTCGCCACTGCCCGATAATGCCATTTGCGCCCTGCCAGGACGCTTTTCTTTACTCGACTTTCACGGAATCCTACGATGAAGATAAGGCGGCGTCCGACACTAATGAAGGCCGGACGCGCGACCGTCACTCTCGCCTGCCTCGCAGGAGTTGGCACATGCAGCCCATTCCTCAAACCCATCCGCTGCGGACCTGGTTCGCCGGCATCGTCGAATCAGTTTTTAACATCGAAGTTGGCATGGCCGACCCGGTGCTGGTCGATTACCTCGCCGACCTGCTGACGGAGTTTCTGCACACTGAGAGGATCAATCTCCTGCAGGATGGCTCCGGTCGAAACATCGAGGATGTCGCCGAGATGGTCACTGCCGCCGAAATGGCGCTCAGCGGTGGACGGATCAACCGGCGGCTTGTGGTGCATCGCCACATCGGCGACTTCACCCTCTTCTGGACCGGCCTCTATCCCGAGCAGCTTCGCAACATGCGCCGGCGAAACGACCGCGACGCGCTGCTCAGCTACTTTGAGCAGGGCAAGCGGTCGTATGCCATTGCGTCCGACCTCGCCGCGGACACCGACAAGCCGCCGGCCACGCTGTTGCGCATGCTCAGCACCGAGTTTGAACATTGCGTGTATGGCCTGGGTCTCGTTCGAAAGGCGTGGCAGGCGCCTGACGGGGCCGGCTTCCGTGATGTGAACAAGGTCTGGCTGAGCTGAGCGATTCACTTCCGTTCAACCTCGCATACCGATTAAGTGCATTTGATATTGCACGCGCATTCAGGCAGTCATATAGTGCGCGCCGGTGCGACCTTCGTTCGCCACCGGGGATGCGGAGCACTCACCTTGAAAAGCAAAGCGGCTCGCGGCGGCGTTCGCGGCGCGTCATTCAATCGCGATCAGTTGCTCGATCTTCTGGCTGAGGCATACGACCGAAAGAGCTGGCATGGCCCGAACCTGCGCGGCTCGATCAGACGCGTGAGCGCAACAGACGCAGCGCGGACAGCAGGGCCGGGGCGCAAGTCGATCGCCGAGATCGTGCTGCATGCGGGGTATTGGAAGTACACCGTGCGGCGCCGCATACTCGGCGAGGCCCGCGGCTCGTTTCCACTCAAAGGAAGCAACTGGTTTGCGCTGCCGTCGCTCTACGACGAAGCTGCATGGAAGGCGGCGACGAAGCTGCTCGATGAACAGCATCGCATGCTGATCGCGGCCGTCGAAGGACTCTCGCCTGAAGACATGAATCGCGTCACGCCGGGTGGTACCTATCCGATCGGGTTCGTCGTGCGCGGCATCGCGTTGCACGACGTCTATCACGCTGGACAGATTCAACAGCTCAAGGCGCTATGGAAGAAATAGCCCAATGGCGTCACATCAATCAATCAGCCCACCCGATTCTCTCTCGGCGAACACGCGGCACTATCGGTATTACGACCTGGTCATGGCCGGCTTCGTCACCGTGCTGCTGTGCTCGAATCTCATCGGGCCGGGAAAATCATGTTTGGTCACCATGCCGGCTTTTTTGCCATTCGTCGGCGGACAGGCGCTGACGTTCGGCGCGGGCAACATCTTCTTTCCGATCTCATACATCTTTGGTGACGTGCTGACCGAGGTGTACGGCTACGCCCGCGCCCGCAAGGTCATCTGGGCGGGTTTCCTTGCGATGCTCTTTGCAAGCATCATGGGCTGGGTGGTGATTCACCTGCCGGCCGACCCGAAGGAGTCGTACAACGCGGTGATTCAGCCGGCGCTGGAGACATGTTTCGGCAACACCTGGCGAATCGTCGTGGCGTCGATGATCGCATTCTGGGCGGGTGACTTCGCCAACTCCTATGTGCTCGCGAAGTTGAAGATATTGACTGCCGGGCGCTTTCTCTGGATGCGCAC
>CAYXEY010000184.1:0-1588 GCA_964464105.1 uncultured Planctomycetaceae bacterium | reverse complement strand
ATCGGCTCCACGATCGTCGGCAGCGGGCTGGACAGCTTGATCTTCTATCCGGTCGCCCTCGCCAGTTGGAATCCCATGCTGAAAGCGATTGGCGTGACCAGCCCGTCGGTGCTCGCAACCTTTGACGGCTGGAGCGCCGACACGCTCTGGAAGATCGTGCTCTTCAACTGGCTATTTAAGACGTTTATAGAAATTGCCGCGACGCCCGCGACCTACGCGGTGGTGGGTTTCCTCAAGCGTGCCGAGAACGAGGATTACTACGACAGGCACACGAATTTCACGCCGTTCTCGCTGAAGGATTAGCTCGGGCATGAATTAAGACGCGGGTGTCTCAGGGGCCGCGCCGGGCTGCTTCTTGCGCTTGGCCTGGAGTTCGTTCAGTTCCTTCTTGGCCTCGGCCCACATTTTGTAGGCCTCGGTGCGCTCGCCGCGCTTGAACGCCTGGCCCGCCTGTTCCCGCTTCCGCTTGATGTCCTTGCTCTTTCGCATATGGAAATGCCCTTGTTTGGTGGTTTGAAGGCCAATCGGCTGCCGATCAGCATTGGGAGGCATTATGCGGGGGCGATGGTTTTTTTTCCAATTGGCCGGGGTCAGCCGGAGAATGGCTGAAGACTTGTCGATGCAAATGCCGATGAAAGCGGAAGTTATGGCTGGGTTCAGAATTGTGTGGACGGTGTTGGAATTTCGCGAATAACGCCCTTGACACGCCCGCGTAATCCACTACATTACCCTGCTCAACACGGCTGACGGCGAAAGCCTGACGCAGTGAAACGCTGAGAAAGGACCGAATTGTTCGACCTGATCGACAAAACGGTGATGTCGTCCGCCTGAGTTTGGTGCTTGGGGCTATGAAAGGCCGCGAGACCACCGGCAACATGCGGTGGTTTTTTTGTCGCCGGATTTTGCAAGACGGGCTGATCGACACGGCGTTTCGGAGCTGAGAGTTGTCGGCCACCCGTAAGGGGCCTTGAGGGCAAGGCGGTCGGGCTCGTAGCTCAGTTGGTTAGAGCGCGTCCCTGATAAGGACGAGGTCAGAGGTTCGAATCCTCTCGGGCCCATTGAGCAGAAGTGGCGTAAGCCGGGGCCGTAGCTCAATTGGGAGAGCACTAGCTTTGCAAGCTAGGGGTTGCCGGTTCGAGCCCGGTCGGCTCCAGTAGGAAGAAAGACGGAATTCAGTTGTCGGTTTTCAGTTCGAGTGTTGCAGCGAGCTGAAAACCGACCACTGAGGACTGAAGTCTCGGTAGTCGTTGCTCTTTGACAATTGAATAGTGTGGATATGTGATGTCTAACGATCACAAGAAACGAGAAGTTCTCTAGTTGGTCTGCATCATCGGGTGTTGGCGGAGTGATCCGTACAGGCCTTGGGATGCAGATTGAATGGAGAGCGCCGATGGCGAAACTTGGGACATCGGTGGAGGTTGTGACGAGCCGGATGAATCGATCAGGGCCGCAAGGAACTGATAGGTTGTGAAGGGGAGTTGCAGCGATTCATCGATGTGATCAAGCTCGTAAGAGTACATGGTGGATGCCTTGGCGTCCAGAGGCGAAGAAAGACGTGGTAGGCTGCGATAAGCTCCGGGGAGTTGTC
>CAYXEY010000183.1:0-9143 GCA_964464105.1 uncultured Planctomycetaceae bacterium | reverse complement strand
CGGGGCGGCACCCTCCCCACCCCGGCCCTGCGACGCCCACTCCACCCGCGGACCTAAAACTTCCGTCGTCGGCCATGTCGCATGAACATCATGCCGGCTGCGACCAGGCCGCCGGGCAGGGCCACGCTGCTGCCGCACAGGCCGCTGTCGGCCAGTTGGTTGAGCAGATCAGCGAGTGCTCGGATGGTGTCGGGCGTAAACTCGGGGAAAGTCGGATCCCACGGGCCGTCGATCGGGAACGGGGTGTAATAGCCACAACCGTCATAATCGGCGATGTCCGCTTCGGGGATGAACAGCGCCTCTCCGGCCTGCACCGGGTTGTCGCGGTTGTCGATGTTGAGCGTCTGGATGGCGATGTCGGAGATCGCGAAGATGCGCGAGCCGACCTGGCCCACGCGGCTCACGCGGCTGCGGGCATCGAACCAGCCGCGCTGTTTTAGCTCGGCATCGCTGAAGTCGATGATCTGCACGCCATTGACGCACTTCACCCTGGTGGTGTATTCGGGCATGGCCAGGCCCATGCCGCCGTTTCCGCTGCTGGAACTTCCACCGCCGCCGGGCGGGACCGTGTCGTCGTCACCCGCCTGTGGGTCGTAGTCATACTCGGTGTGATTGAACGGTATCACGATCATGCCGAGCGAATCGATGATCTTGAAGGCCTTCTCGTCGTAGGTGGCCTGCGAGTCGGTGTAGCTGTTCGGCGGGCCGAGGATCACGCGGGACAACTGCGTCGGGGCGGCTGCATCGGACACGTCGTAGTAGGCCACGGCCGGACGGCGCCCGTTCGTGTCGTCGATGCCCACCGCGATCAGGCGATCGCCACGCGGTTCGATGTGGGTCGACCAGCCGGGGACTTCCAGTTCGCCCGTCACGGCAGGAGCGGCCGGATTTGAAAGATCGATGATGAACAGGGGATCGACCCGCAGGAACGTAACTGCGTACGCCCGGTTTCCATCGTATCGCACGGCTTCGAGGCTCTCGCCGCGGATGATCTCGACGTTGCCCTGTGGGACCACGTTGTCGGGGTTGCTCACGTCATACGTGAACAGCTTGGCAGCGCGGAAACCGAAGCCCCAGTTGTCGGTGCAGATGCGGAACGAATGGTTGAACTCGTCCATGTAGAAGCGGTTGCGAATCGAGCCGGGCACGTTGAAGGTGCCGCGCGGCGTGATTGCGCCGTTGGGATCGGAGATGTCGATGTACTGCACGCGCGTGGTGGAGTCGCCGGAACTGGGGTTGTAGTCGGCGCCGGCGGCGAAGATGGCATCGGTCGACACATGGATGTGCAGCGCGCCGCTGCGAATGGTTTCGCGCTCAACCGGCACGATGTTGGCGGGATCCGCCACGTTGATTGAAGCGACGAATCCGCGATCCTGCTCGACAAAGTCCTGGCTTGAACTGCTGGGCGGCGAAGTGCCGTTGTCCTCTGCAAACGTCGGATAGTCCCACGAGGCCAGGTTGCTGCCGGCGACGTAGATAATATTGCCGACGCGGCGGGTCTGCTCGGCGTAGCCGACGAGATTGATTTTATCTACCGTCGAAGGCGCAGCCGGGTTCGACACATTGATGATGGCGAGCTGGCTGCCGGTGAAGTCAGGCCGCGGCGGCAGAATGGCTGGCATTCGGGCGATGTCCGTTCCGATGGCCGGCCGAGGACCGCCATCGAGCACCGCCGGGTAGTAGTAGCCGAAGTCGGCGCTGAGCACGACGAAGGCCTGTGTGCCAACGACGTACATCTCGACGCCGCGTCCGCGAAGGTCGAGCGACCCGAGCACCTTGGGCGCGTCGGGGTTGGCCACGTCGACGATGACGAGACCCTTGTATTGATTCAGCAGATAGATCTTGTCGCCCACATGCTTGACCACGTCCGCTTCTTCAATGTCGCGGGCAACGTCGGCGACGTTGCCCGCATCGGCGGACGTGGGAGAGGGCGATGGGGCGGCGGGTGCACCAGACAGCCCCTGCGTGCCGTTGTTATTCGTTTCGCGGGTGTCGCCGCTGCCGAGAAAACCACCGGCAGACGTGTTGCATCCCGCGCTGAACGGGATGTACACCAGGCAACTCAAGAGCAAGACGGCGGACCGGGAGGGGAGAGCGGTTCGGGTCATGGGAGAGACTCCTAGCATTTGGGCAGGTCGGGCCGCGATCCGAAAATGCGCCGTTTCGAACCAACGTCCCAGGATATTTGGCACCCATAGTCTACAATTGCACTACGTGGGGACAAGACGTTTCCGCGAAATGTAACCGGTTTAATGATAGTGATTTGCGCGGGGTGCGGCCCAGTTTCGATTGTGCGGGCATGTTGATTTTGCACCACTACAGAGTAAGAGAGCGATCATAATATCGGACCTGACGCGCCGATTCCACAGTGGTGATAACATAAATCACATGCAGCTCGATGTTTACAACGAAAAGCCGCTGGTGCGATATGCACGCACCCTGGGCAAGCTCCCCAAGGAGGTTCTGCTGCTCAAAGGGCTGCCGTGCGTCTGGAGCCGCTGCACATTTTGCGACTACATCGATGACAACACGTCTGACATCGCCCTGATCGAACAGGTGGCGGAGGAGAACCTTTCGCGGGTGACCGGCGAGTTCGGACGGTTGATGATCATCAACAGCGGTTCGATCCAGGAGCTGCCGCTGTCGGTGCGCGCGCGCATCCGTGAGGTGATTCGCCAAAAGAAAATCACGCAGTTCTTCACCGAGAGCTACTGGGCCTACCGCAAGGATTACGCGGCCACGCGAGCCTTTTTTGAAACGGATACCCATCTCTTCCTCGGCGTCGAGACCTTTGACGATCATCTTCGCAACGGGGTGCTCAACAAGAGCATGCATTGGAAGAGCGTCGATGAAGTCGCCGAGGCCACCGACGCGATCTGCCTCCTGATCGGGTTCCGCGGACAGACGCGCGACAGCGTCAAGCGCGACATCGATCTTCTTCTCACCAAATTCCGCTACGGCACGGTCAATCTCTTCTCCGAAAACCGCCTCTCCGCCGGATTGATGGAAACGGGGATCAAGGAATGGTTTTGTGAGGAATTCCGCTGGCTGGAGCGCGAGCCGAACATCGAAGTACTGTGGAAGAACACGGATTTCGGCGTTGGCTGAACGCTTCGTAATCGCGAATTCACCAAAAATAGGGCTTGGCGCGTCTATTGTTTCACCGACAGCCGCGGGTGCGGCATTCCATTTTTTTCGGAGTGAAACATGGACGCGACGATTTTTCTGCCATTGGCGGCGGCGGGCTATTCACTGGTCTATTTGCTGATGGGCGGCGGTCTTGGGGGGGCCATCCTCATTTTCATTGTTGCCAAGGCCCTTCGGAAGTAGGCAGAAATTGCCATGCGGTGCACTGACAATTCCGTCAGCCTGCTTTTAACGGAAAGTCAATTTCACCGGTCATAACATTCTGTGGGTGACACGCAAGGAGGTGACATGTGCGCTTTCTTATCCATTTCGATTCAGCTCGCGTTGATCAGTCCGTTTGACAACACCACGGATTTTCTGAACGCCGTGCGGCATGTCGAATCGCGAGGACGCAGCGACGCCGTGGGTGATGGCGGCCGGGCCATCGGTCCGTACCAGATTCACTATGTGTACTGGAAGGACTCTGGTGTGCCGGGGCGTTATGAGCAGTGCCGCAACCGGGCCTATGCCGAGCGGGTCATGAAGGCCTACTGGAGTCGATATTGTCCGAAGGCACTCGAGGCCCGCGATTGGCAGACGCTCGCACGCGTGCACAACGGCGGGCCGGATGGTCATCGCCAGCGGCAGACGCAGGCCTATTGGCGGAAAGTGCGCGAGGCAGCAAGGCGAGCCGATCGCTTACGAACCTCGTGACGCGAGGCGCTCGCGCGCCGGCGTCGATCTGAACAATACGATCAGCGCCAGTCCGGTCAGGAACATGCCGACAAACAATGCGGTGCGCAAGTCGAAACGAATTGCGACCGACGAACCGTCGCCGCCCGCGCCGTACAGATTGGCCAGCCAGTCCATGCGCGAGGCCATGATGGCCAGGCCGTTGTTGCCGATGTGCACGAGCATGGCGGCGAAGATCGATCGCGTCTTGATGCAGACAACAGTGAGCACGATGCCGAGCAGGATGGTGATCGCCATTTTCTCAACGATCACGTGATACAGCCCGAAGCAGAATCCCACCACCACGATGGTCTGAAAAATGCCGAGGCGCGTTCGCAGCCCCGAGGTCAGCAATCCGCGAAACAGCAATTCCTCGCAGATCGCCGGAAATACCGCCAGGGCCAGCACGACGATCCAGAGCGGTCCGCTGGTCAGCAGGGCCTGCAATTCCGCGAACGGCGCAAGCGCTGAATCATCGAGTCCGGTCAACTTCGCCTGAATCTGGAAGATCAGGGTTGAAATGGGCCAGGCAGTGACGGCCATCAGCAGCGCGCCAATCGTGTGAATCGCAATTGGGGCGCGGAGTGAAAACGTGTCGCGCAGGTCGCAGCGCGTGTACCAGGCGATGAAGAGCGCGGGCGCAGCGATGAAGAGCAACTGGCTCAGCATGAGAGTCATGCGGATGCGGTTGGGATCGCCGCTCGGATCACCGGCGGCCTGCTGGGCGTAGAAATACGCCGGGAAGATGATCGCCACAGTGAGCAGGGCCATCGACGCAGAGGGCGTGATGCGCGGCCGCAGGTACTTCCGCTTCAGCAGGGTGCGATAGCTGCCCACGTCGGAAAAGAGCACCGCCTCGGCGCCATAGACTTTGGCGGCCACGGCCACGGCGGCGGCGGCATAGAGACAATTAGATAGAATGGCGATCACCAGCGTGCCGACCTGCCAGTTGCCCAGGAAGAGCTCACGAATGAGCAGCACCATGTTGGCCACCGGGGTCACCAGCAGCAGGCCGCTCAATTTGATGCTCGGCATGTACGAAACGATCATCGACGGGATGACCGCGCACATCATGATCGGCATCATGTAGTTCTGGGCTTCCTTGAAGGTCCGCGCAAACGAGCAGGCCGCCAGCATCACCCCCGAGAAAAGCACCGCAAAGGGCAGCATCGCCAGCAGCACGACCGGGGCCGCCGATTTGAACAGGCCGATCCGGCCGGCCGATGCGGTTGCGACGGCCAGTCGTTTCTGAATCATCTCCTTCTGTAATCGCGCTGTTGGCGTGTCGTGCTCCGAATGCCGGGCCAGCGATTCCTTGAGTGCGTCGAGATTCGCGCCGCCGCGCTCGCCTGCCGCCGCGACGATTTTGTCCAGCTTGGTGAAATGCACCATCGCCGTCATGGAGCCGAGATTGAGGGCGGTGCTGAGCATGGCGATGAAAATCACCACGCCGAACTTGCCGGCCACGATCTGTCCGACAGGGACCGGCGAGACCGCAAGCGTTTCCAGTGTGCCGCGCTCGCGCTCGCCGGCGGTGAGATCAATGGCCGGATACATCGCGCCGGTCACGGTCATGATGACCAGCAGGAAGGGCACGATGGCCGCGAGGATCTTGGCGTATTGCTGATCGGGCGACGCAGTGGACAGGCCGGCGACCTGGATCGGGTCGAGCCATTCGGGATTCCTGGAGACTGTGTCCAGCCGCAAATAGACGATGCGATTGTTTTCCAGATCGAGCAGATTGCGCATGTGCCCAAACGCGAATTCGGAGAGCGGCTCGATCTCGGAGTAGATCAGTTGCACCACGCGATTGGGCGGATCGAACTTATCGGCCGGCTGGCTGCTGGTCACGCGAATCGGCGGTGGGTCGATCACGATGCCGAGGTGGAACCTTCGCTGGGTGACGGCATCCCAGATGGACTCGCCCGGCGGCAGAATGGCGATCGAAATGTTCGACGCCGAAACCCGGGCGCGAAAATCGCTTGCCGTATCGGCAAGGGCGCCCGGCGCCGTGGTCGTCAATTCGGCGGCATCGGCCCGTGACAGCACGCCGGTCAGCCAGGCCGCGTGGGCTTCGTCGGGCACGCAGATCTGGTAGCGCTGGGCCTCGCGCCGACCCTTCTCGCTGCGCAGCGCTTCGACCATCACCAGCATCAGCACTGGATAAAGCACCACCGGCACGACCACCATGGCCATGAGCGTGCGGCGATCGCGAAGCGTGTCAAGCAGCTCCTTGCGGAAGACGACCCAGACGCGGTGGTAGCGGCTCCTCATGCGGCCCCGCCCGCGCGATTGGCGCTATCAGAGACGGGCGTCATGAAGACACCGGGAACGCCGGCGAGAACGTGATTCGATTGTCCGCACAAGGCAAGGAAGGCCTCGCTGAGCCGCGTACGGCCGGAAAGTTTGCGGATTGCTGCCAGGTCGCCCTCGCCGACGATGCGGCCCTCGTGAATGAGGCCGAAGCGATGGCACAGCGTTTCGGCTTCGTCGAGATAATGCGTCGAGAGAATGATGGCCTTTCCGCGGGAGCCCTCGGCCCGGATGAAATCGAGCACGATGCGATTGGTCAGTACGTCGAGACCGAGGGTCGGCTCATCGAGGATGAGCACGGGCGGGTCGCCCATGAGTGCCCGGGCGATGTTGGTGCGCTGCTTCTGCCCCGTCGAGAGACCGCCGCAGCGCAGGTCGGCGAACTCACCCATGTCGAGCCAGCCGATGAGCTGCTCGATGCGAGAGCGGATGTCGTCTTTGTGCATGCCGATCAGCTCGCCGAAGTAGCGGAGCATCTCGCGTGGAGAAA
This sequence comes from uncultured Planctomycetaceae bacterium, assembly GCA_964464105.1. Classification (GTDB taxonomy): domain Bacteria; phylum Planctomycetota; class Phycisphaerae; order UBA1845; family UTPLA1; genus CAYXEY01. The sequence continues at coordinate 2,482 of CAYXEY010000183.1, read as the reverse complement.
GACGCTGGTATAAACCGGTCCCGGCGGTCAGGTAGCCGAGGCAGGCCTTGGCCTGTTCGCGCTGCGTGGCCACGTCGAAGCGGCAGAGCCGGGCGTGGCCCGACGTCGGCGTGAGCAGGCCGGCAAGCATGCGCAGCGTGGTGGTCTTGCCGGCGCCGTTGGGGCCGAGCAGCCCGTAGATTTCCCCGGAGTTGACGGTGAATGTGACTTCATCGACGGCGCGTTTCTCGCCGCCTTCGGTAGTGGGAAAGATCTTGCGCAATGCCGCGGCTTCGATCATGGGTGCATACTGTAGGGGATACTTGCGGTATTCGTCTTGGGGGCGGCACCACAGTGTCGGCAAATGCCGAACGCCGAAGTCGGAATGCGGAACCCAGATTGAAATTCCGCGTTCCGCGTTCACACTTCCGCGTTCAACCGCTTGCTACACTATTTGTTGTCCTCAATCGGAATGAATCGATCCCCCGCGGTAACATGTCTACCATTGACGAAATCCTGCCAGGCCATGAGCCGTCCGCCTGCTGGCTTGAGTTCAAGAATCATCATCTCACGATCTGCTAGTTGCACGCCCATCATCTCGGTCACGCGTCCGATGTCGTCGGGATTGCGTGCGGGCGAGGAGCGTCCTTCATAGGGCACCGCCCGGGCGATGGTGATCCGTTCGTCGCGCTTGCCGTCCTGCGATACGAAGCGGCAATTCGCGCCGGGCCAGGACCACAATCCGCGAATGCGATCGGTCAGCTCGCGAGCCTTGGCGTCGAAGCAAATGAAACCTTCGCCCTTCGTCAGCTTGGGGGCCAGCGTCACCTTCGATTCATCCTGCACCGTGCCTGGCGCATTCGGTTCGGCCGAGAGCAAATCCAGCGTCGCCCGGGCTGCGTCGCAACCAATACGTGCGAGACGATCGTGGAGTTCGTCGGCGGTTTCGTCAGCCCCTATGCCGGTGCGCCGCTGGACCAAGATCGGTCCGGCATCCATCTTCGACACCAGTCGAAAAATAGTGACGCCGGTGTCATCGAGTCCGTTCATGACAGCCCGCTGCACCGGTGCGGCCCCGCGCAGCTGTGGCAGCAGCGAGCCGTGCAGATTGATGATGCCCACGGGGAAGGCGCTGAGCAGCTCGGGCCCGATCTTCTGCCCGAAGGCCGCGATGTAGGCGAGATCGGCGCGATAGGCCTTCAGCTGGGCGACGACGTCGGCGGCGTTCACATCCTGCGGACTGTGTACCGGTACGCCGGCGGCGAGCGCCTCGGCTTTCAGCGGCGTCGGACTGACATCCTTGCCGCGTCCGCGCACCCGGTCAGGCTGCGTGACGGCGGCGACGATCTCGTGGCCATCCTTGGCGATGGAGCGAAAGGTGGGAATGCCGAACTCGCCGGTGCCGAAGAAGAGGATTCGCATAGGGCTTGTGGCAAAGGCCATTGGCCTGTTCTTATCTAGGCACCGGCCATTGGCCGGTGCCTCAAATGGTTAATGAACTGCGCGGACCATGAGCTTAAGCCAGTATCTGGTCTATTGCGGAACCGGCCAATGGCCGGTTCAATCGGCGACAGGCCATTGGCCTGTGCCACAATTACCGTCGCTTCTTAAACTTCGCCTCCAGCTCACGCAGCTTCTTGCGATTGGCGATCTGATCGGCCTCGGACATGCGATCGATGATCAGCCTGCCATCGAGATGGTCCACCTCGTGCTGCCAGCAGCGGGCCAGCAGGCCGGCGCCTTTCGCCGAGATCGGCCGGCCCTGCACATCCACGGCCGAGATTGCGCAGCGCTCAGCCCGACGCACCGCCACGGTCACGCCCGGGATCGACAAGCATCCCTCGTCGCCGGTCGCCGCGCCCTCCAATCCGCTCAGCACCGGGTTCACGAACACCCGGTCGTCCTCGGGCTTGCCGGTCTCGTTGCAGACGAAGAGGCGAATCGGCACGCCCACCTGCGGGGCAGCCAGCCCGACGCCTTCGGCCGCGTGCATAACGGCGATCATGCTGCGGGCCAGCGAGCCAAGGTCGTCGTCAAATTTCTCCACGGGCGCGCATTTGATCCGCAACCCGGGTGCAGGATAAACGACGATGGGCAGTTTGTCGGGCGTCTCAGGCAAAATCGATCGCAATCCTCGGCGAGATTCTAGCAGGAAATGGGGATTCAGCTAATCGGTTCACACTGATGCAAAGACTCCCTTTAGTAGGGCATTTGAGCGAAATTCGGTATGATGCCTTTAGCTGGCACGAGGCCTGTAGACTCTTCAATCAAAACCAATGAACAAACGAAGACCTGGCAAGAAAGGAAAAAAGAAGATCGTATTCGATTTGTCTAAGCGGCTAGTCGACGGAATTTGGATCCTGTTGTTCAGCACTGGCGAGGAGATCGCCCGGTTTTCAAGCGAACGCGACGTTGATTCGTGGGTGCGAGAACTCCAGAATCTCTGCCCATCGATTGTGGACCTAGTCAGCGTTCTTTCGTGCGATCGCTTGCGGACACAGTG
>CAYXEY010000182.1:0-9203 GCA_964464105.1 uncultured Planctomycetaceae bacterium | reverse complement strand
CGGTGACAGACGCACCTGGCCAACCGTGCCGACAAACTCACGACCACGATAGGCATCAACCGTGAAGACCACTTTCTGCCCTTCACGCACCTTCCCGATATCCGCCTCGTCAACCGCAGTATTGATCTGCATCTGACGCAGATCGAGCATGCCTTTTCCCGCGCCGACGGACTTGTCGGTGCTGCCCAGCGGCATGACCAGGTCGGTCGCGTGCAGATTGATCTTGCCTTCGAGCCGGGACATGAAGCCGAAGATCGGATTGATGTGCGAAAGCAGCTCGGTGCCCATCTCGCGGGTGACGGCGACGTTTTCCAGCGCATTCCACTGGCCGGGCACGCGAAGCACCGGGTCAGCCCCGGTGAGATCGAGATCGCCGCGCAGGTTCACGCGGCCTTCCGAGACGGCGATTGCGGTCTGCGGGATCGAGATGCGGCCGTCCTTCAATGCCGGGTCAATCTTGGCCGCGCCGAGGGCGACGCCGTAGAGCATCGCCGAGTCCCATCCGATGGTCGTGCCGCCGGTGAGGCCTCGAAACGCGGGTCGAACGCCGGGCTGATTGAGCGGTCCGTCGATTTGCACCGGTCCGCCCGATTTGCCGCGGACGAGAATCGTCTTGGCAGTCGAGGGCGACAGCTCGTGCAGGATGGCGCTCAACTGCTCCCATGAGGCGTCGTATCGGCCCTTCAGTGACACGATGCGAGCCGTGTTCATCTGGTCAATTGATCCGCTCAGGTCGGCGGTCAGCGGAGTGGAGACAATTTTCGCTCTGCTGATGGCCAGGCGCGATCCGGAATCAAGCTTGCCGTCGATTTCGTAATCGAGGCGCTTTTCGCGAATCGCGTTTTCGCCCTCGCCGACGATAAGGTTGTCCACGCCGCCGCGCCCATTGATCGAAACACCGCCGCCGGCGCTGGCGACCTTGCCATCAATGGACCAGCGGCCGGAGATCGCCGCGGGCTTGCCGGTGTCGCCCGAGAAGGCCGCTGCGGTGCGCACCAGCGAGGCGAGTTCGGCATTGCCGCTGATGTCGGCGCGGATGTCGCCGGCTTCGCCCGATCGCCAGACCAGTTGGCGGGCATTGAGGCTGGCCGAGGGGCCGTCGATCTTCGCGGAATCGAGGTCGATGCGATCGCCACTCAGTTTCAAATCCGTCCACTGCACGGTTGTCGTGCCTTCGAGGGCGGATTTGCCATCGACCGCGACATTTGCCGCCGTAGCCGAGCCGCCGGTGGTGATCGGCTGACCGGTGCCGGCACAGGCCGCCGTCGCCTTGGCCACCAGATTGCCGGAGAAGCGCGACAACTCGGGCACGCCCAGTGCCCGCGCGCGGGGGGCGAAATAGGCGAGATCGCCCTTGCTGACATCGATATTCGTCGAGTAAGCGCCCTTGTCAGGCTCGAACGAACCCTCGGCTGCAACGATGACCTGTCCGCCGAGATCGGCCCGGGTATCGGTGATGTCGATTCGGCTCACCGTGTTGTTCATCATCGTCAAGGCGGACTTGTTCTTGAGTGATACATTGCCGAGATCGACCACGCGCTGCCCCGCGCCGTACTTGAGCCCCTGGGTATTCGCGGTCAGCGTCATATCGATGCGTTGATCAGAGACGCGCTGCATCTGCACATCGCCCTTGAATTCCCCGGCCAGCGTGAAGGCGCTCAGATCGAACACCTGGCCCAGCTCCTGCTGCAACCGCGCCAGGTTTCCCTGGAAGGTGGCCTTCAGATCGGCGGCTGAGCCCTGGGCGTTGACTTTGGCGAAGCTTGAATCGAGCGTGAGCGTATTGACGAAAAGGCCCTTGCCCGGCGTCAGTTCGGTATCGACATTGATCGAAATCGGTTCGACGCGGGCGACTTTGCCGCCGCTCGTGGCCGAGAGATCCTTGATGGTGAGTGTGCCCTTGGCGGAGGGCGTCGCGCCGCCGCGCGCGGTGAGCGATGCAATTTCGAGCCGTCCGCCGGTGATCTCCTGGCCTTCGTTGGTCTTGAGCAATCCCGGGACGGCTCTCTGCAGCTTGGCGAGGTCGATGGCGCCCGAGGAATTCACGATCAGGTCCGGCAGATCGATTGCCTTGCCGGACACCACGGCGGCCAGCAACTCTGCCGGCGTGATCTGTATCGCCTTGCCGGCGTTGTTGTAGACAATGTCTGATTTGATCGATCCGGCGTCGCCCGAGAGTTCGAAGTCGGCGGTCACCACGTCACCGGCGCGGGAGCCCTTGCCCGACATTGTGAAGTCAATCGGCACGGCGGCGAGCTTGGTTTCGCCAAGTGCCCGCAACTTTGTCCCTGCCAGCTTGAAGTCGGTCGTCGTCTTGCCGGATTCGGTCAGCGTCTTGATGTCCACGGCCAGCGCGCCATCCATGCCCAGGCCCGGTGCAATCACCTTGAGCAGGGGGCCCAGCGCAACCGGCCCCGAGGTCTTGAGATTGAGCACGCCCGATCCGCCGGCGAGTTGGAACGCGCCGTTGCGCACCAGGTCGCGCACGTCGACATCGCTGGTGATGGTCGTGCCGTCGGCCGTGGTCAGATCGAGTTTGCACTTCCAGTTGGACAGCGAAGAAAGTTGCACTTCGCCATTCAGGCCGGACACATCGTAGCTTTCGCCGCCTTCGCGCTGGGTGCGCACGCCGCCGTTGTTCAAGACGAGTGTTCCGTAGAGATCGGGCAGCGGACCGGGCGGTTCGGTTGACTTGACGCGCGGCGAGAACGCCCGGGCGATGGAGAGGTCATCGTTGCGATCGAGAAAGAGCAATGCATCGGGCTTTTGCATCTCCACGCGGCCGAGATGCAGTGGCGCGGTCGCCAGCCCGAACACGCCCTTCTGCAATGAGACGCGATCAGCCGCGAGGACCACGCGCTTTTCGGGGTCAGTCACCTGCACGCCGCGCAATTCGATGGGTCCGGTCCAGTTGAGCGAAAGGCCCTCGATGGCGATGTTGCCTTGGATTTGATTGTTGAGAAATCCGAGCAGGGTGTTCGCGCCGGACTTGGTGGAGGCGATATAGGGCGCTGCGGCGACGACACCGACCAGCAGAATGAAGCAGAACATCATGAACTTCAGAAAACGCCGCCGCTTTTTTTTTGGCTTGACGGCGACTGTTTGTGTTGCAGTTGTTTGTCCCGCGGCGGGAGATTGTGGGTTGTGCGAAGGCGGCGGGGGGCTGGCGGTGCTCATGGGTCAACTCCGATCAGTGTTGAATGGATATGAAGGCGAATTATAGCGAACCGAGGCGTTGACCGCCTTCAAACAGGCAGGCCGAGATGATGCTCGATGCGTGCAAGCAGCCGCTGCACGTTCTGCGCGGCGCAGACATGCGGAAAAAAGGCCGTGCCGAGGTTGAGCCGCTCGCCGCTGCGCATGAAGGTGAGCATGACCCCGGGCGGAATGGTGGGCAGTCCGCATGCATATGAATTGGTCACGCTTCCTCCGAGAAAACCGCTCGACCATGCGTCGGCACGAAAGTTTGTAAAGCCGATGGAGCATCGGGCCATCATGCTCTTGCGGCGGAGCATCCATTCGTAATGCCGCTTGCGCAACAGACCCACATATGACATGAACACCCAGGTGGCCTCGTCGCCGCCGCGGTTGTAGGCGTCGACCTGCTCGAGAACGGATGTATGCAATGCCGTGGAATCGCCAAGCAGGTCGCGCTTGACGACAATCGTCGCGACGACAAGATCGTTGCAGCCCAGCTTGGTCCGCGGCGCGCGCCGCGGACGCAGCATCGGCAGGGTTATCAAATAGTGATCGCCCGGCGTCATGTCGAGATCGGCGGCGACATCGTCCAGGCCGCGGGCGGTTGCGACGAGCAGGTGGCGCGTGTGCAGCAGCGGCCCGGGCAGGCAGCCACGTTTCCCGGTGTCGAAGATCGTGGCAGTCTGGGCCGCGCTCCACTGGCGGATGACAAAGTCAGCCGTCGCATTCGGGTCGATGGACCGTTCGGGCAACTGGCGGCTGTTCAAGCGTGCGACCGTTCGATGCCGTCGAACGCCCTCAATCCACTTCCGAATCCAACGGCGTGACCAATCGGGAGGATAGGACAGGGGTTTTTCTCGTACTGACACGCCGTCGTTGGGATGGGTGGCGTGGCCGCGGCCGTTGGCGGCCCCGCTCGTGCCGTGCGCGGCCGCCTGCTGCATTTCCAGCAGGAACCCCTGCGCGCCCTCCAGGTCCATCAGGTAGTGCGGCCAGCGCAGGACCAGCGTCGATCGATCGTCGCGCTCGAAGCACAGCAGTCGTAATTGCCGGCCTTCGGCGGGATCCTGTGGCTCGCGCCAGGCGCGCATAAGAACCTGCCGCATTTCGGTCGCTGCATCGCCGTGGGCCAGGTCGTGAAATTCAATCGGAGCGATGTCGGACTCGACCCGCGAATATCGCCAGCGCGCCCGGCCGGTCAGCAGTGAATAATCGATGCCCGCCGCGACCAGCGGAACGCGCATCGACGCCTCGCGGTAGGCGGCGTCGAGCGCCGCGCGATCGACTCGACCGGACAACTCAAGCCAGATGAAACAGAGATGACCGGACAGACCGCGCCGCTGCAACGCCTCGTGGCCCGCCAGAAAAAGACGATCGTATGCGGACAGGGCGACGTGGGGCATGGTGGATCGGCTGACTTGTCTCGTAGATCACTCGAATCGGGGAATTACGACTGCGCGTTGATGCGCGCCGCGATCACATGCTTGCCGAGGACCAGTGTGATGGCCGTGCCCGCCATGAACCAGCCAACCCCCTGATCAATCAACCCGGCGAGCGCGTACGTATCGGGGAACCGATCCCAGTTCCAATAAGACACGTCAATCGCCATCCACGCGGCGACGCCGAGCATTGTGGCCAGTGCGATTCGCGTGGGCTTTGATCCCGAAACGCGAACCAGAACGGCTGAGAGAATCATGCATAATGCGATGTTGCTGACGAGCTCGGTCAGATAAACGGTCGGGCCGCTCATGTCCACGCCGGTGGGGTTGTAAATGACGGTGGCCGTTGGGCCTTTCTTCAGTTTCTCCATGAACTCGGCCTTGTCCGCATCGGTGGCGGACTTGGACATGGCCTTGCCCTGTGCGGGAAAGACATACCAGCCCCGCTGCGACACCGTGTCACTGATGGCCGAGATGACGACGTCCTCCTTGGGCAGATCGTGCATGAACATGGCGTCGATGTGTAAAACGCCGTGTGTCAAGAATCCACCCATGAACATGGCGATTCCGCCCACGATTCCGGCCAGGATGACACGAATTCGGCTCATGATGAGGTCCTCAGCGTGGAGCGGCAGGCAGTGCCATCAGCGTTGCCCTCACCTCCATGATGCGGACATTACCACGCCGAAATGCAATACACCACAGCAGCCGCGCGGACGGGTGGCGCTGCCAACGGCATTTTGTCGAAAGTGCGATATCGCGAGGACGTTGGCATGCGCGCCGCAGAACTGCCGGCAATCGGCGCTTGGCCGCGCAATACGAAACAACCGACGGCTATTGGTCGACAATTACCAGGCGAGTGCTTGCGTTACCGGGAAGCACGGCTTTCTTCCCGTCCACAGGCGACCCAGTCGGTGCCCAGCTTCTTCAGGGCGTCGATGGCCTTCTTATACCCTTCATATTCTTCAACCGGCACGATGTGCTTTTTCAAATCAAGCTCGCACGAGTACTCGATGCGACCGGCCTCGGTGCGAATGTCGAACTTCATCATCGCAGCGGGGCTGTCGAGCGAGACCTTTTCCGGCACGGTGATCGGCAGCCAATCTGAGGGTAGCTCGATGGATTCGCGGCATGCCAGCCGTCGGGTCGAGCGAATCCGCAGCGGATGCTTGCGATCCTTCGGTTCGCTGCCGGCGCTGTCGCGGAGGTCGGAGATCAACAGGTCCATCAAGACGCCTGTCATCGCCGGGAGCTTGAAGAAGCGGCGTCCCCCCGCGCCCAGCGCGTACGAGGCGGCCGTGGCCTCCATGCGAATCTGCGCAGCCTGAGAGAAATCCACCGGATCGGTCAATTCGAATGATCCGAGCAGCGTGTTCGGCGAGAGAATCCGCAGGCTCTCCTCCAGTCGTCCGGCACGATCCTGCGGACGCAGGCCCGACATGGCCCGGCGCAGCGCCGTCTCCGGCGCGCCGAGGGTCGTCACCGCGAAGTTCGTCTTGAGATTTCCATCCTTGTTGATGGCCGATTTCACCAGCCAGTCGGTCGCGTTATCAATCGGCGGGCTGTATGGCGAAAGCTGCAAACCCGCCTCGCCCTCGGGCGTCCCGTAAACGACCGCCTGCAACTGTTCGGCGCTGGACCACATCTCGCGGCTCTTGGGCAGCCATGTGGGGTCGAGCAGGCGGAATGAGCCGTCCTTGTTGCGGATGCACGTCACGGCGTGGTTGAACTGATCGGCCGGGGTCTGCTCGACGCGCGAGCCGGCCTCGGTCATGACGATGTGCGAATCGAAGCCCGCTTCGCGGAGCATGGCGACGAGCAGGCCCGCCTTATCCTTGCAGACGCCGCCGCGATCGTGAAAGGTCTCGATGACCGGATGGGTGGTGTAGCCCTCGTGCGCGCCGCGGCAGGTGCCGACATAGCGGACATTTTCGGCGACCCAGTGGTTTAGGAGCGCAATCTTGTCTTCATCGTCCTTGGCGTCGGCGATGACTTCCTTCACTTTGTCCTTGATTGCATCATCGACTTCGAAGCTCTTCTCGTTTTCCTGGTGAAACCAGCGGGCCTTCTCATGCCAGTCGCCCAGGGTGGCCAGCACCAGTTTGCAGCGCACGTCCGAGCCGCTGACCATGTTGGCCTCTCCCCTGAACGGCGGCGTGTTCTTGCTGCTGAAGGTGTAGATCGTGGTCGGGCCATCGAAGCGAACGCTGGTGGTCAGCGAACCGTTGACGATTTCGTATTGCAGGGGCTTGTCCCTGGAAATGCGAACGACATAGCGCTTCTCGATGATCGGCACGCCTTCATCCCAGATGACCTTGTCATACCAGTGACCGGGCATGGGGGGCTTAAGCGACGGACCGTCGGTGCTGCCGATGGCCGAGGCAGTGGGGGCGTCGGCCAGATATGCGGTGTTGAAACCCTTCTTGACATGCGTCATTTCGATCGAATCGCCAACGGCCAGCGCCGGCACGCCCGCGATGATCTGCAGCGAGCCCCAGAAGATGCCCCACTGCGGAGCGGGCTGCGAGACAATCGACTTGGTGTCGACGTCGTCGACCCTGCCGTCGGCGCGGTGCACGCGGACGCGCTCCACATTGAGCACGTTGGTCGCGGGGTCGTAGTCCCACACCTGGCGGCATTGCGACTTGGCGCCACCCTCGGTCAGGATCTTGACGACGCGCGTGTTCACCGCGGTGCCCATGCCGTCATCCGCAACAGTAATGTCGGTGGCGTCCAAGACCACAACGTAGTCGGAGCCTTCGAACTTGTCCTTGACCGCGGCGATCTTTGCGGGGATGTCGTCAGTGGGGAGCTTGGGGTTGGCGGCCAACACGCCGGAACATGCGAACAGCATCAATGCCGTCATTCGTGCCGCCGGTAATAACGTCGTGATTCGACTGGTCATTTTCCAAACTCCTTGGAATCGTTTTCGTCGAGCACTGAGGTCATTGTGGCACCGGTTTTCAACCGGTGTTCTGTATCACGGGTTTTCAACCCGTGGATCTTGCAAAGTAGCGTCGTCGCCGGTCGACCAGTGGAAAACCGGTCGCACGTCACCGGTTACAAACCGGTGCCACTGTTTGAGACGACGAACTCACCGCGGCCCTGAACGGAAATCACTCAAGGTCTGCCACCGGCTGACCCGCGAATGCCCATCACGTCCTTCTTAAACACGCGTGTGCCCAGGGCCCGGCTGAACTCGGTCCATTCGCTCTCGGGGTTCTTCGCGTCGCGAATCTCGGCCAGGCACATGTTCAATTTCGCGTCGATGTTATCGAGGTAGTGGACCGCCACCGCTTCCGGACAGGCCGGCAACCGCGGGCTTCCGAACTCGTACGTCCCGTGATGGGCCAGCACAATGTGCGTCAGTACGGTCTGGATTTCCGGTGGGAAGGGCTTGCCGCCCTTGGCCTCCACATCGGCGATCTTTCGATCGATCCACACCGCCGCCTGGGTGATGTGTCCGATGAGCTGGCCTTCTGTCGTGTAGGCGAAGTTGGTGTCGTATGTCAGCTCGGCGGTCTTGCCAATGTCATGCAAAAAGACGCCGGTCAACACCAAGTCGCGGCTTACTTCGGGATAAAGGCTGTCGCTTTCGTCCTTCACGCCGAAGATGCGTGTGCCCACTTTCAGCACGCCCAGCGTGTGCTCCAGCAGGCCGCCGATGTAGGCGTGGTGGAACTGCGTCGCGGCCGGCGCCTTTTTGAAGTTGGTGACGATAGTCTGATCGGTCACGAACTCCTTCAGTAGCGCGACCAGATGCGGATTCTTGACTGTGCGCAGGATGCCGAGCAGTTCATTCCACATGGCCTCGATGTCATGCTTTGTGGTGGGCATGAAATCGGCCGGGTTGAATGAGCCGGCTTCGGCGGCGCGAGTGCCGTCGATGATGAACTGCAGCGCGCCCTTGTAGCTTTCCACGCGCCCGCGGGCGTGCATGAAGCCGCCCTCGGGAATGCTGTCGTATTGGGCCTGCGTAGCGCTCCAGATGCGGGCCAGCATCTGACCGGTCCGATCGACCAGCACGGCGTGGATGTAAAGCCCGCCGTTGGTGGTGGTCCGCAGGTCTTTCTTGGAGACGAGGAAGACCTGTCCCTCAATGGTCTCGCCCGCCTTGAGCGTGTCGATGTATCGATGGGTTTTCGCAGGTTTCTCGGCGATGGCCATGGTGCCAGTATAAGCGAAAGGGGGCCAGGAGAGGGATAAAGGCACAGAGGGACAAAGGGACAAAGTGAGAGGCGTGAGTACACGGAGGAATGCGGGTACCAGAACGTGGAACTTGGAACGGGGAACGCGGAACCCGATTTTGAATTGACTGAATTCCGCGTTCCAACTTCCGCGTTCCGCATTGTCAAACTGGCATCACGGCCGGCGATCGCTTCGTCCGCCAGGTCGCGGGTTTCATGCCGCTGGTCATGTGAAAGTGCCGGGCTGTCTCCCATTTGCGGAGGGGGTCGGCGACCGGGAAGCCCTTGCGATGGTCCGACAGCAGATCGACCGGGTCGATCAGTTCGCAGTCGCTGTCGCCGCCTTCCATGAAGCGCACGCCGATGCGCGACACATCGG
>CAYXEY010000181.1:0-9205 GCA_964464105.1 uncultured Planctomycetaceae bacterium | reverse complement strand
CTGGATCAGCAGTCTGGCCGCAGATCCTCTTGATCCCGAGCGCCAACAAATCCGCGAGTCCGGCCGTCAGATAAGTTCTGCGAAAAAATTCGACCGGGTCGGTGTACTCCGTTGGACCGGCATGCTGCTTGTCGATCTGGCCCTGATAGACCTGCCACAGGTCCGCGGCAAACTCTGCCAACAAATAGCTTCCGCCAGCCACGTCCGCGTGCGGCGTTATTACATCGCGCCAGCCTGGCAGCCCGGTCGTGAATTTGCCCTCAACGCCGGTCGCGACGGCCTTCCGCGCCTCGCGCTTGGTCATGTCTTCGAATTTTTGGCGCAGGACTTCTTGCAGCTGCTTGTCGATCTCATCGGCCTCGGGCGCGTTGACCGCCGTCAGCAGCCGCTTGGCGCTGTCCAGTGCCCGATTGGCGTCGTCAAGCGAGAAGGGTTCCTGATGAGCCCATTTGTTCCGCGCGTCCTTCAATTCGAATACAAGCGAACGATCGCTTCGTCCAAGTTTGTAGCGAAAGACATATTGCCATTGCGCGTCGATGATAGACAGCAGCATCGCGACGTCCCACGTCGTGGGTGTTGAGGATGCTGGCGCGGATGCGGAACTGAGGCTTTCGCGCCCCTTGGTCGCCCATTCGTCGCCGAATTTCCCTTTGAGCTCGCGCTCGACAAAGGGATAGAGCCCATCCTTGAGCAGCTCCATTGCCTTGCCGACTCGATCTCGATTGGATACCGCCATGCGTTCCTCTCGTCATTACGAATAGAGCAGGCCTTCTGGGGCGGCCGGCCCTTTGAGCGCAAGCTTCTGGATCTCAGACCAACTGACAATCAGCGCGTTGTAGGCGATCGCTTCCGGCGCCCACTTTTTGCGCTCGCAAATTGTATACAATCGATACGCCAGATCCCGCGCGACTTCGGTGGCTCCGGCGTAGGCAGCATTGATCCTTCCATACAAATCCGCCGCCGCCTGCTCGCCGCCGGTCTCCAAGGCCCAGCACATGTACTGGCACACCTCCCAGTGCAAGATGTCATCATCCGTAGCCGGGTCCCATGACTCGGGCTTGCCGCCCATGAGTTCGGTACGCTTGAAGAGCCGCACCCTTCCGCCCTTGGCCTGGGCGACTCCTGTCTCGACCAGGCCATTCACGCCGACTGCCATGGCTCGGGCGAGGACATCGGCTTCGCCGAAGGTGCCTTCTCCATGCCCGAATTGCTCAAACCACTTCATGCACCAGCGGGTGTCGGGGTCGTACTCGCCCTCCTGCTCGGCGAGGACCTCGTCGAGGACCTGATTGATGAGCGCGAGGGCGGCGCGGACGCCTAAGCGCTCGCCGCTAGTCTCGAGCACCTTGCTGTAGCGGGAGTAGACGGCCATGCCGGGCCCGATGGCGGCCTGGGCGAGGTCCACGGGTGCGATGTTGCCGGATTGTAGGTCGCGGAGCGCGGCGGGGAGCTCGCGCTTGAGCGCGGCGACGAACTCGCGTCGCGAGGCCATGGGTGCATTCTCGGAACGCGGGTGGCAGACGAGGACGATGGAACTGGCGAGGGCGTTGGAACCCTGCGCGCGAACACGATTCCCTCGTTCGCTCCGGGACGGCCAAGTGCCGGTAATTGCGAAGCCGGCTCGAACCAGCCCCTCCAACATGGTTTCCCAACCAGTTGAAACAGTTGCGGTATCATCCGCCTCTTCGAACGCCTCGTCGCCCTCATCTTCTTCGCTCTGTTTGAACGCGTAGAAAATCGTGAGCGGGTAATCTGTGTGCCCTGCTTCGCGCATTCTGAGAAAAGCCCGACCCAATCCAGTCTCGAAGAACGTCATCGCGGCCTGCATGTCTCCATCATGCCTAAATGGTGTCGCAATCAATTCTTCCGCCTTTGGAGTCAGTAGCGTTTGGAATAGGGACGGATAAACATCGCCAAGTGAGCGACGAAGCCAAATGTAAAAGAAGTCGGAAAGGTCGGCGTACCCAATGTTGTCGTAGTACGGCGGATCGATTGAGACAATCGGACGACCGGCCCACTCCTGGGAGTTGCACGCATCTCGCTGTTCTGAACGGCCTCCAGCGACCGCCGAGTAGTCAGTGACGTCAATCCCTACAGCCGTGTTCTCAAGCATGCTCTCGAACGACCCGCTCGGACCGCTGATCACATTGGCCTCCGAATAGTCCCAGTTCATGGAGATAGCGTGGCGCGAGAAAAGGTGTCCAGGACACTGCACCGAGGTCATCCATGGGCAGAGTGCATTGGAGCGGTTTGCGGTCTTGCTCACGCCGAATGCCAAATAGGTCGCCACCGCGTCCGCATAACGTTCGGCCCCGTCCACGGCCTCAGAAACGCCATTTTCAACGCCCGACCGCCCGCCTACGGTTGTCGCAGACCGGGCTACGGCTCCCGTAGACCGATCGACGGTCTTCGTAAACCCGTCAGCAAGATCCGTAGGCCCCTCGACAGTCGTTGTTGAACCCTCAACGACGACAGTCCAACCCTTTGAGTTGGTCGCAAAGCCCTTTGCGCTCCCTGTTGAGCCCTCAGCAGGAACCGGTGAGCCCATATCGCCGACCGCTGATGGCGTGATCCCGACTTTTGAGGCCTCGCCTTCCAGCGCAAGACCTGCACCCAACCCTGCAGCTCGAGCATCTAATAACACCTTCGCCCGCGCCTCCATCACCAAGTCGCTGAACATCGTCATGGCGACCAGTTGGCGGCTGGTGAAAAGCTTGTAGTGCTTGTCCATCCCATAGTTCTGAACGCGGAAGCCCAGCGCCTGCTCGGGGATAGGCGTGTCGGGGATGTTCTTCGGCAGCGCGACCTGGGCGGCCTTCTCGTGCTCGGGCGTCGGCGACAGGTAGACACGCCCGCGTGTCCCCTCGGCTACGATAACCATCAGCCGCGCGCCCATGCGCCCGGCCTTCGCCTCTGCGCGGACATGCTCGAACGACATCGGCTGGTTCGTCAAGAGGCACGTCGCGCCCGTGCGGACGACTGTGCCCTTCTTCGGGTCGAAGTCCTTCGCGGGTGTGCCGGCGCGCACTTCAAACTTGTACGACTTCCCATCTGGCGCGATCAACGGCTCGACCCACGCCCTCTTCCCCTCCTTCGTCGAAAGCCAGAACGATCGCACCAGCGGCACATATGCGCCACCGGCAGCCGGGTTCGGGCTCGGCACCGTCCGCGCCCACAGCCACGCGATCACCGTGAGGTCTTGTCCCACATAGTCCTTCAGATCCTTGCGGTCGCGGGCCATCGCCTCGGTGACGGTGATCTTCGGGTACAGATGCCCAATCCGCTTCTGCGCCTCATCACGCATCCACCGGCCGTAGTACCGCACATCTTCCGCCAGCCCCGCCGCGCCCTTCCATGATTGCGTGCCGAGGGCGAGTTGCCGCTGCGCCCCGGACGCGCCCTTGAGTTGGACGCTGGCCTTTTTTCCTTTGCTCGCCTTTCCATCGAGCCTCGCTTCCCGCACTCCAACTCCGCGACTCTCCGGATTCACTGGCGACATTCCAGCGAACTTGGGCGGAATTTCGATGAGCGCCTTAGTAATGAGCACGGGCACCGGGTTCAAGTCTGAACCGAACGCTCGAAGGCCGAGTCGTTGGGCCTCTAGCGGAATCGATCCGCCGCCGCAAAAAGGATCCAGCACGGGCGGCGCATACTCTGCCAGAAACGCATTGACGGCGTTAGCCGGCAGCTGCGGTCGTTCAATGGCAATGCTTGCGTGACCATCATCAAACTCCGCGCGCGTTTGGACCTGCCCCTTGACGATCAAATCCCACGGGGTAATGCCACCGGATAGTGGCTGGTTTTTCTTCAATTCGCCAAGCTCGAGTTTGCGCGATGCCACCGCACGGGCGATCTCTGCTCGAGCCGCGTTGACAACGACATCGTTGCCCGAGTTCTCCCACTTGACGATCGCTTCGATCAGATTGAATAGATGTCCTCGGCGCTCACCTTCCACTCCTTCATCGTGCGAGCCATCAGGCCTGCGCAGCGCAGGATCGCTCGAAGGGTCGTCAACCAGCGACGAAAAAAGCACGGCGCGACACGCGGCCAGAGGTCGTCGTGCCCACCAGAGATGAAGCGTCGAAGGATGCCCGTGGCGGATGGACTTTTCACGCGCGGACTCGCGGTTGATCGCCTCTAATGGCAATGCCACTTCGATGAGCTTCTTGCGAGGCGGAGGCTTGAGGGATGGGTCAGCCATTTTCGATCATCTATCCTTCTTGCACGGCTTGAGGCGCACGTGGTTTACGGATTCGATCCGCCGGGCGTTCAACACACCCAGCACGCCAGCCGTTTTTGCGCTGGAGGCATGTTCTTGGGTTCACATTGTAAGCGTGCTTGTTAGGATTGGATTCTCATCGCCAAAGTGTAGATTTTCCAACCTTCGAAGGCCGTTCGCGATGGTGTCGGCGGTGGCGATCAGCTCCGCCGGAGTTCGTTTGAACAAGTCGGCTTCGAGGTTTTGTGACTCAATCCGCGCCAGGCGGCGAACGCGATCGTGCGCCTGATTCACTTGACTCTTGAGAATCCCGTTCACTTCTACAACCTTGCTCTCCAAGTCGCGGGCCAAAGCAGGAAGCAACTCAGGAGCGATTGCGTCAAGGTGCTTCGTCATTCCTTCCACCATGCGTTGTCGCATGCCGCGTCCGGATTCAGCGGCAGCGCGCTCGAATGCCGGCCGCATTCGCACGCGAAGATTGTCAACGAGGCTCCGGCGAAAACTCATTCGAGCGATCTGCAGCCGTTCACGAATATCAGTGCTGATTAGGTCCAGCTCGAATTCAAGTTGTTGCGTCGGGTGCGACAGGCGATCCATGTCAGGCAAGCCATCGCCGATCGCCTCAGCAATGAGGCGATAAAGAAAATGCGCATGCTCGGACAGCAGATCTGCGCACTTACTTGTGACGCCGTCAAGGAATCGATCGACAACCGATTCGAAAAGCTCCGCCCACCGAAATACGACCGTCCTGGTGACTGCGTCCGCAATGTCTCCCGGAAGATCCCAATTTCGAGTGGACCCGTTGAATACGCCGTCGCGGCGCACGATGGCGCGGAGAGTGGACCAGTGAATCCCCGCCAGTCGCTCTGGGATGTGCGATCGGACTTCAACGTCGGCGGCTTGCACGCCGGCTTGAATTGCAATTCTTATCTTGGCCGCCTCTTTTTCGACGTCCTGCGCTGCATGCGATTCGTGTGCCTGGAGTCGTTCGTCGAGAAACGTCCGAGCCCGTTCTTGTGACCCCTTCAGCCCTCCCTTCTCTGCACTATGCAGTCCAGCCAACTTCCGTTTGATGTCTTCGCGATGACCGAGCGTACTTCGAATTGCATCCAGAAGTTTGCGTGCTCGCCGGGTGATACGGCTTTGATGCGCTTTTCTCTCGCGAGCGACGAAGTCAGTTGTCATCCAGGCAGAGAGTTCGGGAATTCCGGTCTGGGACTCCTTGTCGAAAGTTGGTCCTCTCTTTGTCTTTAATACACCTCGCAAACCGAGAAATTCGGTGGATGAGACAGAGAAGAATGGCACGTCTTCAATTCGCGAGCGCCCGTCGCCAATGGTGCCAGCGTCAACATGCTCTCCTGCTTGAGCGACGGTCTCATCCCAAGCTCGACGAAGCGCTTTGTGAACTTCCTTACGCACGCGATCACGATGGCTGTTCAGCAGATCATTGAGGGATGCGTTGTCCGATAGGCCAAATTCCTCCACCAGTCCCTGTTCGTCATATTGATCCGAGTGTGTGGCCACAACTACGAGCGAGCCGAGTTGTCCATCCGATTCGAGCTTGGTCAATAGGCGAGAATTAGTAAGAAACTGCATGATCGCCTGTGTCATGGCCCGCTTTGCGCTCAACACAAGCCAGACCAGCTGCGCGCCCTGAAGCAAATCTTGAGCAATCTGGTTTCGAACCGGATCTGGGTCGTTGAGGCCGGGGACGTCCACGAGCTGGATGCCCGAACTCAGCAGAGGAAAAGGTCCCTTGATAACCATTCGACGGACGAGCGGCCATAGGTGCTTTTTTGAACTCAAACAATCGCGACATTCATCTCGCAGGGTCTCAATGTCATCACTTTCACGTTGCCAAGTGAGAACGGGACCCTTGCTCAGAGCAGACCGCACAATGGGCTGCAGCATGGTCGCTTCCTGACCCGGCTGGGATTGAGTCAGAAGGTCCTCAATCTCAAGTCCTGTGACCGCCCGTGCCACTGATGCGTCAGATTCATCAATCCCAAGTTGCGAGGCGCTCGATTCGCCATCGCTACTCGCGAAGGCCTCCCTGAGTCTCTGGCAAATCTCGGTGAATCGTTTCAAAAACTCGTCACGTGATTCGAGATGCGCGGTCATCTCGAAGACACCATCTTTTGCGATGATCTCAGTGACTGCAGCCGTGACCGCGCTGCCCGCGTCATGCGGAAGTAAATCGATTCCAAGAAGTGCGTTGATCAGACTGCTCTTGCCGGCACCGCTTTCACCCAGAAGGGCCACGCTCGTGTTCAAGGCGATGGCGGCGTCGCGCTCGATCTCGTCAAGTTGTGAACTCCAGCCGGCGATTTCTGCTCGATCTGCTGGGTCCTTCAGCTCGCTGTCAAAATAACTCAATGCAAGTCGGATCTCGGCAAGAGTCAACATCTTGGCAGGAGGAGTTGTCTGCAGCGGCTGGCTCATGCCGGATCCTCCGACACTTCCAATAGCTGGTTAAGGTCAAGATTCTTGCTGACCTCTGCGAAACTCGGCGGTGCATCAAAAGGCTTGCGCACATATCGAGGCTTATGAGCCGATTCTTCATCGACTCGGACGATCGCGAGAATCCAATTCTCCGGCTGATTGAGACAGCATCGGATCTGTGTCGCAGAAACGGTAGCAGTATCACGGCCGACCGCCTTACCCTTGACCTCAATGAAGCGAAGGCGGCCCGGGTCCCTCGGATCGGATGATTCGATGTCATATCCGGGGTTTGAGTGGTCCATCACCTTCGGTACCCGACCCAAAGCTCGTTCGGTGGCAACAACTGATTCGATCGCCAATCGATCAATTCGATCTCGGTCTGCGGCACTTGGTGACGACGTCGACCTGCTCCCCGTCAGTGTGGCGAGCATTGCGGCTGGAATGATGATGGCGCCCCCAATCACAACGGGTGGCGATGGCGAAAGGTGTCGTTCTTGTTCAAGCAATGCAAGGCGGCGTTGCAGGCGACCCTCTAAATCGTCGGCTCGCTGCCGCGCCATTGTGCTATTGATCCTTGGCGTCTGGCCCGCCTGCTCTTTTACGAGCAGTTCCTGGGCACGATGGTCCCAATAGGCAATTTCCCGAGTAAGCCGCTGTTTCACGGCTCGTATCGTCTTTTCAATACGCTCTTCACGGGCTTTTCGAATCCGATCGAGATGATGCGGCACCAGGCGCTCAATTGCGTAAGAAAGCGCCCTTTGCTCAATGCCCTCAGTCAACCATTGCTTATTCAGCTCGTTTGCTAAGAT
Organism: uncultured Planctomycetaceae bacterium; assembly: GCA_964464105.1. Classification (GTDB taxonomy): domain Bacteria; phylum Planctomycetota; class Phycisphaerae; order UBA1845; family UTPLA1; genus CAYXEY01. The sequence continues at coordinate 1,735 of CAYXEY010000181.1, read as the reverse complement.
ACGAGTCTCTTCTTCCGTAGCCGCGCGATAGTCGAGGTAAGGGGCACTTCCTGATGAGAGTGTCTTTCCCGCTTCATCAATTTCTACGAATTCCATTTCGCGTGAAATCAATCGAGGTTCGCCAGAGTCCAATCGCACGGAATCGCGAATATTGTGTTCCATGTAAAAAAGCACGCGGGGTAGGTCAGTACGATCGTGAGGATCAATAAGCAAAGAGCCCCTGCGTAACATTGATCGATTCTGTTCCAGCACCGCATCGATCACCGCATCAAGCAGAGGATGGCCCGGACAGATAAACGCGGCAATCGGCATCCCTTGTTGATTAATCAGTTCCTTATCAAAGGTCACGCGCTCATATCGCGTTAGCACAGGGGGGCCAGTTCCGATCTGCCGATCGCGTTCGCGCAGCAAGCCGGGGACACGGGTGATTTCGAATCGGTCCTTTTCCCTTTCGCTAATTTGTCCCCCGAGTCGGCGAAACGCCTCCATAAAGAATGCTTGAATGTAATGCGGTTGGAGGCGACGCGCTTCAGCACGTTCCATGTCTTCTCGAATCGCCTGGACCTTTCGAGCATCAAGAGAGTCACGCGCGAGCGCGTCATTCTCCAGAAGGTCTCGCACATGCGTTTGGTCCGTGGCATTATCGATCGCCTGAGCCAGTCGCGCCCTGACGTCCGGCTGGTCGCCATACCGAATTGCTTCGACTAGGAGCCCACGCAGCGAAATGGGTCGTGCCTCCCCATCAGTCTGCTGAGTCGATTGCATGTCAAAGAGCCGTCCAAGCACGTCGAAAACACGGCCGCCGAGCGCTACGCGTTGGGCTTCAAGTTTTTCGAGGAGCTTGTAGTAGACGTCGCCCTCGCGCGTCTCGGCGGCGACCATGTTCCATAAATGGCAGACTTCGGTTTGTCCGATGCGGTGGATGCGACCGAATCGTTGTTCAATGCGATTGGGGTTCCACGGCAGGTCGTAGTTGACCATTAAATGAGCACGCTGAAGGTTGATTCCTTCACCCGCAGCGTCGGTGGCAATCAGAACTTGGATTTCCTTATCGTGCTTGAACGACTCCTCGGCAGCCCGTCGTTGATCTCGCCCCATGCCGCCTTGGATGACCACAATCGTCTCTGGTGTACCGAGGAGCGTGGCGATCCGATCACGTAGATAGGACAAGGTGTCCCTATGCTCTGTGAAGATGATGAGCTTCCTTCGATTTCCCTCCGGATCAAACATCTCGGGCGTGTCTTGTAGAATCTTGGAAAGTTCTTCCCATTTGCGGTCAACGCCGCCTCGCCGAACTGAAAGGGCTTGCGCTTCGAGGTGCTTCAAGATATCGATTTCAAGCTGAAGCTCTTCGATTGTCTGCGATGCCGTTGAATCATTCACTATTTGCTCTTCAGCAACCTCGAGCTCTTCGCCTGACGATTCGTCGCGAGCTTCAAGGTCTTCGATTTCCTCAGCTGATCTTGCGTGTTCTTTGAGCTGCTCCAGCAACGCGGATTTCCCTCCGCGTTGCAACAGTTTCGCTTCTCGTAGATGTGACTCCAGTTTCTCTCGCCGCCGACGTAGACTCTGATAGATCGCCTCGGGTGATGACGCCAGTCGACGTTGAAGCACGGTCAGTGCAAACCCAACTGTGCCCTTGCGACCATCGTTGTCTAACTTCTCTGCGCGATCGAATTCATCGCGAACGTACTCTGTAACGCTCTTGTAGAGCTGAGCTTCAGGCTGCGTGAGT
>CAYXEY010000180.1:5254-9221 GCA_964464105.1 uncultured Planctomycetaceae bacterium | reverse complement strand
CGAAATCACCAAGCTGCCCGGCACCACGGTGACCGTGGACGCCGAGAATGGCGGCAAGATTCTCAGATTGATCGAGGCGTTTGAAGACAACGACGATGTGCAGACCGTGTACAGCAACTACGAAATGCCCGACGAAGTCATGGCCCAGCTCGGCGGGTAAGCCGATCACACCCTTCGGCAATTGCCCGCATGGCGTTTGATACGCTTGACTATATTCATGTGCTCATCGCGGTCGGCTGGCTGGCTGCCCTGATCGGGGCAGTCGTCGCCATCGCGAGCCATCGCGCCCTGGTTCGCCGATTGACACCCGCGCGGCTCAACACGGTAGCCGGCGGCATACTCGTCCAACCCGCTGTTGTCATCGCGGCTTTATTTGTGCCGGGGTGCCTGTCTTTCTTTCTCGGCGTGGCCTGGTTCGCTGCCACGCTGGACATCTTCGCCTTCGTGCGCATTGCCTATTCACAAATTGCCATCGTGCCCGCCATGCTCGGTCTCTACCTGTTGATCCAACGATTCAAACGAACCTCGCCCGATGCAGTCCGTCCTGCGATCGTATGGTCGCTTGCCCTCGTCGCGGTCGCGCCGATCTGCGCATACGCGTCCTTCGTGGCCCCCTACCAACTCAAGACCGAACGCACCGATATTGATCTGCCCAGACTGGCCGCTGAATCGACGCCCATCAAGGTCGCGGTCATCGCCGACTTGCAGACCGCGAGAATCACCGACTACGAACGCCGTGCGATCGACCTGGCGCTTGCCGAAAAGCCCGACCTCATTCTTCTGCCCGGCGATTTCTTTCAGTGCTCCTGGCGGCAGTGGAAGGCCGGCGAGACCGACTTTCGTGCGCAAATGAATCGGCTCTCCTGCACCTTCGGGACGTTCGGCGTGCTGGGCGACGTCGATGATCTTGAAGACATGAAGCAATTGCTCGCCGGCACGCCTGTGCGGCTGCTGCATAATGAGATCGGCGTGGTGGAGGTGCGCGGCCGCAGATTCGCTATCGGCGGGGTCGAGTTGCAGCCGGGAACACGGGCGTCGAACGCCACCATCGACCGGCTGGCCATGATCGATTGCGACGCTCGAATTCTGCTGGCCCATCGCCCTGACGTGGCCTTTCACGTTGCAAAACCAGGCGACATTGACCTGTTGATTGCGGGGCACACCCATGGCGGACAGGTCGTCATCCCCGGCTTCGGCCCGCCGGTCACCTTTTCGGATGTCCCACGACATGCCGCCGCCGGCGGATTGCACGTGGTGAATCATACGCCGCTCTATGTCAGCCGCGGCGTCGGCTGCGAGCGCGGCTCCGCCCCGCCGATGCGGCTCTTCTGCCCGCCCGAGCTTTCGATCCTGAGCCTGCGATAACCCGACCCGCGACGACTGTTTCATTTCTTGACCGCCCCGCGCGGCGCGGATAACGTCAAAACACGGAGCGCAGGCCGCGCAATGACCCGCCACGGAAGATGGTCATGCCCATTCGAACCAAGAACGCACGCGATCAACTGCGTCAGTATCTATTCACGACGCTGATCCCCACGCCACCGGCTCAATGGCCCGGCGACGACGTCGATCTGCTCGATCGCGGGCTCGATTCGCTGCGGGTGATGCAATTGCTGGTGTTCATCGAGCGCGAGATGGGCGTCAATCTGCCCGATCACGAACTGACTCCTGAGCGCGTCGGCAACGTTGCCGCCTTGAGCGCATGGATCGACGAGCGCCGCCGCTGATGTCCGATCATCTCTTTTCGCTGTTGCAATCCGCGGCCCAGCGCCATCCACACCGCATCGCCGTCGAGTTCGCCGATCGCCGGATGAGCTATCGCGACTTGCACGAATCCGCCGAACGCTTCGCGGGGTTTCTGCATGCTCGCGGCGTTCGGCCGGGCATGCACGTTGCGTTCTGTTACCGCAAGTCGGTCGAAGCCATCATCGCCCTGTTTGGCGTGATTCGCACCGGCGCGGCCTATGTGCCGCTGGACCCGGCCTGGCCGGCGCAGCGGGTCAGCGACATCTGCGACGACGCATCGATTCACCACTGGCTCGGCACGCATGCACCCGCCCCCGAAATCACCGGAATGGAACTTGAAGTCGCGACGGAATTCCCCGCGGCGTGCCGGAATTCGCGGGCCATTGCATTCGACTCCGCCGCTGATTTTGCACCCATTCGCGGCGAACCGGAATGCCCGCTAGAGGACGTTTGCAATCTCCTTTACACCTCCGGCACCACCGGACGGCCCAAGGGTGTGCGCATCACCAGTCGCAGTTTGCTGCATTTCTCGGCATGGGCCTGCGACACGTTCGGTTTCCGACCGGACGATCGCATCGCCAATCACGCGGCGTTTCACTTCGACCTGTCGACGCTCGACATCTTCGGCGCGATGCGCGCGGGCGCCACGTTGTGTCCCGTGCCGGATCGCATCCGTGGCTTCCCCGGCGAGGTGGCCCGATTCATCGACACTCACAGAATCACTAGCTGGTATTCGGTGCCTTCGGCGCTGTCGCAACTGATTCGCGTCTGGAGCCGCGGTGCGGCGCCGACGTCGCTGCGGCAAGCCTTGTTCGCCGGCGAGGTCATGCCCAAGGCATCCGTCGTTGAACTCGCGAAATTGCTGCCCCAGGCCGGACTCGCCAATCTGTACGGCCCGACGGAGACGAACGTCTGTACCTGGCATCGCGTCCGGCCTGCCGACCTGGATGACCCCGGGCCGCTGCCCATCGGCATCCCCATCGATGAGACTCGCGTCTGGATCGACGACTCCCCGATCCCCGGCGATTCGCCGAACGCCGCGGTGGGAGGTCACAGTGATTCCGATGCGGGTGAGCTATGCGTGAGCGGACCGACCGTCGCCGCCGGTTACCACGGCGATGCGACCGCGTCAGATCGCTTCGCAGCGGCACCCGACGGGAAAGGCATGGCCTATCGAACCGGCGATCGCGTTCGCCGGCGCAGCGATGGCGAGTTGCTCTTCGAAGGCCGTATCGACCGCCAATTCAAGACCCGCGGCCATCGCGTCGAGCCGGGAGATATCGAGGCGGTCATTGCAATGCATCCGGCCGTGCGCGAAGTCGCCGTCGTGCCCATTCCCGATGAGAACTTCGGCCATCGCGTCCTGGCCTGTTTGTCGTCGAACGCGAATGCGGCGTCGACATCGGGCGATATCGCCGAATATTGCCGCGCCCGGCTGCCGATCCACATGGTGCCCGATACCTGGTTGGTTCGCGACACACTTCCGCGGAACGATCGTGGCAAGATCGATCTTCGCGCCATCATTTCACTCGCCCAGGCCTGAGAGAAATCAGGGCCCGGCGGCTCGACCCGCGAGCCACGCCTCGCGTCGCCGCTCAAACGCCTTGACGTTCTCAAGCGTGATGATTTCTACCGGCAGATCGCGACCCTGTTGACCCATGTTCGCGCGGCGCACAACGTGGACGGCGGTCTGAATAGCGCCCTCCACGGCCTGCTGCAAGTCGTAGCCGATCAGCGCATGAATCTCGTGGCGTTTCAACCGGCCGAACCAGCGGGGCGACGCGCCGCACACCACGACACGGCTGGTCGTGGGAACCAGCGGTTTCCAGACTTTGTCGGAGATCAGGGGCCATTCGTCCAGAAAGAGCCAGCAGGCCACGCGCGGAAATCGCGTGGATTCGGCTCGCACCAGATCCGCCGCGTTCCAGGGCGCCAAACTGGAATCAACCTCGCGCAGTACATCCGCTCCACCTGTCTTGAGCCGCTCGCCGGCCCCGATGAAGCGCAGTGCATAGGGCGACTCCCTCGATGTCGATCCTACGATCATCACGGACCGGCGCGATTCTTCCAGCCAATTCAATACTGCCTCACCAGCGCGATTTCCGATTTCGGTCTCGGGCGGACCGACAAAGGCCACGCGCGCACTGTCACGGGCATCGCGACCAAACGTGATCACGCTGCGCCCCGACTTGGCCAGCGCTGCAATCTCCGTTCGCACGGC
>CAYXEY010000180.1:3231-5244 GCA_964464105.1 uncultured Planctomycetaceae bacterium | reverse complement strand
CGTCGCCATCGACCGGCATGAGGCACACCGCGTCGATCGGTTCGTTGATGAGTGCGGTCAGCATTTCGCGCTGCAGCCGTGCGGATGTCGTGACCGGCGCCCGCGCTTCCGCCGTGACCGCCCGATCCGACGACACGGCCGGGGCCACGCACGCCGATATGACCGGCCAGTCGACGTCATCCAGTCCCGGTCCAACCACGACAATGCGCACCGACTTGCCCTTTTCCGTCGGTGGACGGCTCGGCTCGTCGCAGCCGCACACCAGGGCGGCCGATAGCCAGGCGAGGCTTGCGATGGCAGTCCATTTAATTGTCGATCTCAGGGCGATGCGCGGGGAGCGAAGAAGGCTCTCTTGAGCCCCACGCCGATCAACATGCCGATCAGCGAGCCGATCGCGTCCGCAATCCAATCCGACAGCTCGCAGGCCCGGCCGACCCACGGTTGGGTGCGCTCGTCGATGATCGCATAGATGAGGATCGCCAGATAGACGGCCAGGAATCGTCGCGGCGTCATCCCACCGGGCAAGGCCAAGGCCACCCAGACTGACAACAGGCCCAGGATGCAGTATCCGATGGCATGCAATATGTAATCGCTCAGATAGTCCGGCAGATTGTCGATTTCGCCGGCCGGCGTATGGGTCATCGAGAACGCAATGACGAGATAGATGCCCCATGCCGTGATCCGCCAGCCGCGCGCGATATGCACCATTCGTGTGAAGTTTCCAAGGTCGGGCCGGATGCTCAGGTGCCCCGATTGAGAAGCGTAGCAACCCGTTTATCAATCCGAAGCCTACTCGATTGCGACGGCCTGCGGCACGGGCACAGCCTCCGGTGCCTTACGCGTTGGCGGGCGTCGCTTCGGCGGCGTAGGTGTTGCGCTCGGTGTCACTTTTTCAACCGGCGCGGCCAACGCAACGGGCGTCGCGACCGGCTTGCTCTCGGACGCTTCGCGCACGGTCGCGGGCACAACCGGCGCGGCCTCTACCACCCTCGGCGCAGCCGCCGCCACTTGGGGTGCGGCCGAAACGGTCGTCGAAGGGTCTTTGACGACAGTCGGAATCGCCGTCGCCGATGCCGTGGATTTCGATACGGTCGCGAGGGACTTGGCGGCCGGCGCTGGAGATACCTTCGGCGCAGCCACCACAGGTTGCGCTTTCGGCGCCTCAGCGGTTGGCGCGGGCACCGCAGCCGTCTTTGCCGCAGGCTCGACCTTGGGCACTTCGATCGTCGTCTTAGCGACCGCGTCCGTATCAACCGCCCCGCCCGCCATCATCGCCAGATGCTTGATCAATTCATCGCCGAGATTGAGATAATCCTCCGCACCATTGCATCGCGGCGCGTATCCAAAAATCGACTGACCATAGCTCGGCGCTTCAGCCAGTTTTACATTCCGCCGAATCTTCGAATCGAAGATTTTCGCTTCGCTCCAGGGCACCTTGGTCCCCCGCGCCGCGGTGATGAACCCCGCCAGGTCTTCGCCCACCTCCCCCGCCAGCCGCGTGCCCGCTTCGTACATGCACATGACCATGCCCGCGACTTTCAGCTTCGGGTTGATCCGCTTGCTCACCAGCGACACGGTCTCCAACAGCTTGCCCACGCCCTGAAGCGCGAGGAAGTGCGGCTGCAGCGGAATCACGACATGCGTCGAGGCCGCCAGGGCGTTCAGCGTCAGCACGCCCAGCGACGGTGGACAATCGATCATCACCATGTCATAGGGCCAGTCCTGCGATTCGAATAAATCACGCAGGATGACTTCGCGGCCCACCACGCTGACCAGCTCCATCTCGGCCGCGGCCAGATCAATCTGCGCGGGGATGATGGTGATATTCGGCGCAACCGGATGCATGGCCGACTCAAGCGGCAGATCCTGGGTGAGCACTTCGTAGATGCCCGCCCCCACCGCGACGTGATCCATGCCGAAGTGCGCGGTCAGGTGTCCCTGCGGATCGAGATCGATCAGCAGCATCCGCTTGTCACGCTGGGCGAGCGCCGCCCCGAGGTTGACCGCGGTGGA
>CAYXEY010000180.1:0-3221 GCA_964464105.1 uncultured Planctomycetaceae bacterium | reverse complement strand
CCCTCCGTGGGAAATGGGTTGTTGCCGGCAAGGTGGGCCGGGCTGGCTGCGATTATAACGCGGAACGCGGAAGTGGGAACGCGGAACAGGGAACAGAGGGCGAGCCATTAGCATTAAGCCATGGGCCGTGCGCTTGGGTAGCCCATTCATCGCGGAGCGATGGATGGGGTCACGATGATCATCACGCTATTTGCCTCATGCCCGCCATTGGTTATTCGACATTCGCTATTGACGTCGCAGCCCCGCACTCCGAGCACCGGCCGCTGACGTAGCCGGTCAGGTTGAATTCACAAGTCGTGCTTGCGCCGGCCAGTGCAGGTCGACTTTGGAAGCGCCAATAAACAGAAAAAGAGCCGGACGCGCGTCGCGCCCGGCTCTCTCTTATCGCTCACATTCCATTCACAAACTAGGGAACGTTGGGATCCAGATCGTTCGGATCGCAGGCCGCGCCCACGCCGTCCGAATCTAGGTCGAGCTGGCTCGCGTTGGAGTCGTTCGGACAGTTGTCGCAGACATCGCCCACGCCGTCGCTGTCGGCATCGGTCTGTCCGACATTCTGATTGTTCGGGCAATTGTCGCAGGCATCGCCGATGGCGTCGTTGTCCGCGTCTTCCTGCGACGGGTCAGCGTCATTCGGGCACTTGTCGCACGGATCACCGACGCCGTCATTGTCGGCATCGGCCTGATTCGAATTGTTGATCAGGGCGCAGTTGTCGCAGGCGTCGCCCACGCCATCGAGATCAACGTCGATTTGCGCGGAGTTGGAATCGCTCGGGCAATTGTCGCACTCGTCGCCGCGGCCGTCGCTGTCGGTGTCGGCCTGGTTGGCATTCGAGACCGACGGACAGTTGTCGGTTTGATTCAGCACGCCGTCGCCATCGCTGTCCAGCCCGGGAATCAGGCCGCAGCCGATTCCAAGTCCCGCCAGCGCGAGACAACACGCGGCCACCGCCGCCATCCGAATTGAACTTCTCTCCATGATCTCATCTCCTATCGCGAGGAATCCAAACCGCTGTTCGAGTCAGCGGGTGTCCTCGTCCCGGGCGCGCACTTGCATCCGGTCATGAACGTGGACTTGACGCCTAACTGTGCGCCGCGCGCGTGACGAGCGACTGAAATGCCCCTAAGCGCGGCGTAATCCACGCAACTTTGGAGTGCGCGCTTTTTGATCCACATGCGGGAATTGCCGATATTATCAACACCCATGGAGATAAAACGCTAATTTGCGCGATGGCGGCGACGATGCGACGAAGAGTCTGCCCCGGTTACCCGAGGTCGCCAGTCACGAAATAAGAGAGGCCCTCATCCTTGTGGATGAGGGCCTCTTTCAGAATGCAATGAAAGTAGATTGCGAAGAGCCCACCTCCTCGTTCGAATTCAGTCGCAAGCGTCGCGCGGCCTTATCTGGCGTAAACGACTTCGTTCCAAGTATTCGTGTCGGTGTTAAAGAAAGTATCAGTCAGCGTGCCATTGCCGTCACACTCGTCGAACATAAGGCTGTACGACCAATTGACCAATTGGCCAGCAGTGTCGTAGCTCCACATGTTTAAATCGACTGTCGAGAAGCCGGGCGTGTACGAACCGCTGAATGTCCCCGACGCCAGGACAAAACCCTCATAACCGTAACTGACCTCACCGTTGGCCGAGAAATCCCACCAGTACACGTCACCATAATAGTCGTAGGCTTCAAATCGTCCGTCGCCGGCGGAGAGCATCGCTCGCATCGTAATGGCAGGAATGGTGATCGTTACCGGATTGCCCGACAACGTGAATGCTTGATTCGCACCGGCGCTCGGGAACTCCAGCGTGTTTCGACCGCACATGTTGTTGAAGCCGGACGCGTGCACGTTATGACTTCCTGCCGGCAGGACAATGGTGCCCCGCCCGGCTGCCGGCACGTCAAACCCGGAAACCACCATTTCCATCCCGTCGATCCTGAGTGACCGCAGCGGCAACTGCGAGTTGTTGCGAACGATCACGCGATTGGCCGGCGGATTGGGGCCGGTTGCCGCCGTCGTCGGACTGGCGAACGGGCCCACGATTCCATCGCGATTGACCGCCCGGACGGTGATGTGCGTCAGGTCCAGCACGGTCGTCACACTCAGCGCCACGCCGGGAGTGCCGGCAACAAGGTCTGCGCCCACCTGCGTGAACCCCCCCAAGCCGATCTGCCGATGGACCTGAATGCCGGAGTTCAACGTGGAATCGTTCCAGGATACATGTATTCTTCCATCGGAAGCCAGCATGCACCTCAGGTCGGTCGGCGTCTTGGCCAGGGTGGAGCAAAGCCGGATGGTCGAGAAGTTGCTGGCATTGCCGAAGGAATCGACGGACTGAACCTGAAAGCCGTACTGCCGATTCGGTTGAAGGGTTCCGCTTTCAATCGCATTAACGTCAAATGTTGTCAGAGGCTGCGCCACCGTGATCAGCCCGACCTGCAGATTGCCGGACGTGACCAGCACCACCGAGGACACCGCGCCCGGTTCACTCTCCGTCCAGTTCACCTGGATCATGGAATCGGTGATGGCCAGGCAAGTTGTAATGCTCGGGGTCCTCACCCGCTCATAACGAACGTTGACAATGTTGCTGTATGGCGAGGTGAAATCCGCGGCATTGAGTGGTGTCTGCCCCAACAAAATGCGCTGATGGTTGACGACCTGAAAGCCGGACGCAGGCTCCAATCGAACGCGGAATCTGTAATTCCTCTCGCGTTGAATCGAGGTCACCGTGTAGTCCGTCTGCGCCGGCGGCAGGAGCGCGATTCGCGACCAGCTTCCGTTGTCGATGGATCGATACACGCCGATGCCAAACATCTGCAGAAGCGGCAGACCACCGGGCGACGTCGGCACCGCTTGCTGGTTCTGCCAGCTCAGACCGATGAACCGGACGTACTCCGCGGGAACAGCCGGCGTCAACCCGCTGGGCGCCAGTAGTGCCGCCCTTGCCGTCCCGGCGAAACCTGCCATCGCCGCCAGGGCAACCACGGTCATGCGGAGTTTGGGTGACAGTGATGGGTTGTGAGCGTTCATGGCTATCTCCTTTACCTGATGGGCCAATGCCGGTTTCCACTGAACCGACATGGAGATATGCATGACCCGGGTCAATCTTTCGCGGAATCCGCCCTTGTGAGTTCCCCATCTCGCCGGCACGGCCGCGGGAAATTGCTCGTGTGCGATTCCGATCTCGCACGTACGGCCCGGGGAATCCCCTCCCATGCATGG
>CAYXEY010000179.1:0-9224 GCA_964464105.1 uncultured Planctomycetaceae bacterium | reverse complement strand
CGCGGCAAGGTAGTGGTGTTCGAGGGGAAGATGTACACCCTCAAGGACATCACCCACGTCTCCAAGGGCAACTGGCGCAGCTACATGCAGGTCAAGCTCAAGGACTTCAAGACCGGCAACGGCACCGAGCAGCGCTTCGGCATCGACGACAAACTCGAAACTCCGCACGTGCAGGACAAGCCCTTCGAATTTCTCTACCGTGAAGGCGACAGCTTCGTCCTCATGGACACCGAGACCTACGACCAGGTGCCAGTCTCCAAGGACATCATGCCCGACGCCGAGTACTACCTGAAGGGCAACGAGAAGCTGACCTGCAAGCTGATCGAAGGCTCGATCTGCGGCGTGGAATTGCCCAACGTGGTCGAGCTGACTGTCAAGGAGACCGCCGACCAGGTGAAGGGCGCGACCGCGACGAATCAGAACAAGGAAGCCGTCATGGAGACGGGCCTGAAGGTTCGCGTGCCTCCATTTATTCAGCTCGGCGAATTGCTCCGCATCGACACGCGGACTGGCGAATACCTCGAACGAGCGTAACGGGGAACGCGGAACGCCCTATGGACATGCCGTCGCAGTCTGTCTTCATCGGGACGCGCGACGCCAAATCCACCGCCGGTCGCTACGCGCCGATCTGGAACGCCGTTCCCATTTTCACGGGCCTGCTCGACCCTCTTCAGGGCGTATTGACGCACGTCTGGGAGATTTTCCGTCGCCCGCGTGTGCCGGATTGCGCCGATTCGCCGATGCGCCGCCGCCGCGGACTGACCATCATCGCCGGCGGCATCGAAGGTCCCAGCCCCTACAACCACGCCATGTGCATGGGCATGCTCGGCTCGCGCTGGCGCGGCGCCGTGGTGCGCTTCAAATGGAATAGCGGGATTCCGTTTCTCCGCTCCGCAAGAAACCTGATGTCGCCGGCCCATCATGAGCGGCAGTCCGACAAGCTGGCCCGCATGGTCGTGATGCAGCGAACCGCGCATCCCGACGCCCCGATTCACCTGATTGCCCAATCCGGCGGATGCTGGATTGTGATTCGCGCCCTCGAAAAACTGCCCGCCGACATCCGCGTGCAGTCCGCAGTGCTGCTTTGTCCTTCGATCTCCCCTGGATGCGACACGGCGGCGGCGGCAAGCCGCTGTACTCACCGAATGGTCTCCATGGGCAGCCCTGGCGACTTTTTTTTCCTGGGAATCGGCACGCTCCTGTTCGGCACGTCTGACCGGGTCCATACGCCCGCGGCGGGATTCGTCGGATGGCACCATCACCCCGCGAATTTTGTCGAAGCCCGCTGGCATCCGGACTTCCTGCGTCACGGATACGTCGGAAACCACGTCAGCACCAGCCAGGTGTGTTTCGTGCGCGACGTTATCGCCCCCTTGCTCATGGAACGCACCCGTCCGGCGGACGCCCGTTGACCCGCTTTCCATTGCGTAGCTAGAATCGCCCCTCATTGGCGCGGTGGTAGCGTCGGCCCTCAGTGGCCGACGGTGAACAGGCGACGAAGTGTTTCTCGTCGTCCCCCACAAAAGGGGGACGCTACCGACGACGTGCCGCGTCGCCTCTGGATAAGCAATAATGGATCTCGAACACATCAAGACCCTGACCGACCTCATGGTGGCGAACGACCTCTCGGAGATCATGATCCGGGATGGCGAAAATCGCATCGTTCTCCGCCGGGGTGGGCGCTCGGCCCCGCAGGTGGTCATGACGCCTGCTCATCATGTGCACGCCCAATCCCCGATTCACCCGCCGCCCATCGCGGCGCCGCCCGCGTCGGCACCGGCCGCCCCCGCGGCCACGGAGGACCCCGGGTTGGTGGCGATCAAGTCGCCCATGGTCGGCACGGTGTACATCGCCGCCGACCCGGAAAGCCCGCCCTTTGTGAAGATCGGCGACCGGGTGAACCCCAACACCATTGTGTGCATCATCGAAGCCATGAAGGTCTTCAATGAGATCAAGGCCGATGTCTCCGGCATCGTCGAGTCCATCGAAGTGAGCAATGCCAAGGCGGTTGAGTTTGGCCAAATGCTCTTTAAGGTCCGGCCGGGATGAAGCTGAGTTTTTCCCGACGTAAGAAGCCACCCTCGTCCACCGAACCTGGAGACAGCGTGACCGCCAAGCCCTCTAAAGCGAAACCGGCCACCCGCCGCCTGTCGCGCATACTCATTGCCAATCGTGGTGAGATTGCCCTGCGGATTATTCGCGCCTGCCACGAATTGGGCATCGAAGCCGTCGCCGTCTTTTCAGAGGCCGACGCCGACGCTCATTATGTGAAGGTCGCCGATCGAGCGATGTGCATCGGCCCGCCGCCTTCAAAGCAGAGCTACCTCATGTCGGATCGCATCATTGCGGCCGCCGAGGTCTGCAACGTCGACGCGATTCATCCCGGCTACGGCTTCCTCGCGGAAAACGCGAACTTCGCGGATCAGTGCCGGGCGAGCAAGATTGAGTTCATTGGCCCCTCATCAGAATCGATTCGCCAACTGGGCGACAAGACCGCCGCCAAGAAGCTGGCCAAGAAGGCCCGCGTTCGAACGGTGCCGGGCAGCGACGGCGAGGTCGAGGACCTGGAGAAGGCCAAGGCCATTGCCAGCGAGATCGGCTATCCGATCATCGTGAAGGCTGCGGCCGGCGGTGGCGGGCGCGGCATGCGCATCGTGCACAACGAGGCCAGCCTGAAGACTCAGCTGCCCTCGGCGCGCAATGAAGCCGAAACCGCCTTCAAAGACGGCCGTGTTTATATCGAGAAGTACATCGAGCAGCCGCGGCACGTCGAAGTGCAGATCCTGTGCGATCAACATGGCAATCGGCTGCATCTGTGGGAGCGCGATTGCACCCTGCAGCGCCGCCATCAGAAGCTGGTCGAAGAATCGCCCAGCCCGGCCATCGATGAGCGAACCCGCGAAGCCCTCTGCAAATCGGCATTGCGGCTCGCCGAAGCCGCGGACTACTTCTCCGCCGGCACGGTCGAGTTCATCGTCGACAAGCATGGCGAGTTCTACTTCCTCGAAGTGAACACCCGCATCCAGGTCGAGCATCCGGTTACCGAGATGGTCACCGGCATCGACCTGATCAAGTGGATGATCCGCATCGCGGCCGGTGAAAAACTGACCATGCGTCAAAAGGACATCCCGCGAAATGGATGTGCGATCGAGTGCCGCATCAATGCGGAGGATCCGTTCGCCAATTTCCGCCCGTCACCCGGCAAGATCCTCGACTTCCGGCCCCCCGGCGGACTGGGCGTCCGCTTCGATTCGCACGCCTTCGCCGGATACACCATCGGCCCGCACTACGACTCGCTCATCGGCAAACTCATTGTGCATCGCCCCACGCGCGAAGAGGCCATCCGCGCCATGCGCCGCTGCCTCAACGAGTTCGTGGTCGCCCCCAACAAGACCACGATCCCGCTGCACAAGGAGATCTTCAACAACGCCGAGTTCATGTCCGGCGAGATCGACACCGGCTTCATCGAGCGGGATTTGCTGCCCGGCCTTACTCAGAAAAAATGAGTGATTGGTTCCCTCTCCCTCGAGGGAGAGAGCTAGGGTGAGGGTGTCGCAAAGTGTGCCACTGGCTGCTTGCAGCCAGTGAGCAGGCGAGTGAACTCATCTCGTCGAAGTTGCTCAATCCGTCGCCGTCCTCTCACATTCGCACTGGCGGACAAGCCGCCAGTGGCACCCAGCTCGCCGCCTTTCAACACTTTCGACATCCAAATTGACCGTTGCGCGAATACACTTTCGCGCCATGAACACACCGCGATCCGATCGCACCTGGCCCTTGCCCGCGCGGCGCTGGTCCGTCGCCATGCGCTGGAACGATCTGCTCTTCGCCCATTGGCCCGTGAAGGCCGCCGCGCTTCGCGACCTGATTCCGCCACAACTCGACATCGATCTATTCGAAAACGATGCCTGGATCGGCATCGTCCCCTTCTGGATGAATGGCATCCGCCGCAACGGCCTGCCCGCTCTGCCGGGGCTGTCGGGCTTTCCCGAGTTGAACGTACGAACCTATGTCACCACGCAGGAAGGCAGGCCCGGCGTCTGGTTTTTCAGTCTCGACGCCGCCCATCGCATCGGCGTGCGCGTGGCCCGGCGCTGCTACCATCTGCAATATTACGACGCGTGTATCAATTGGCGTCGCGCCGGCGAGGCCATCGAATACGAAAGCCGCCGCACCGATCGCGGCAGCTCCGAAGCCGAGTTTCGCGCCCGCTATCGCCCGACGGGTCCCGCCGAATTGACCACACCCGGCTCGCTTCCGCACTGGCTGACCGCCCGCTACTGCCTCTACGCCGCCAGCCCGCGCGGTCGTGTCATGCGGGCCGAAATCAACCACGACCCGTGGTCGCTCCAACCCGCCGAGTTGGAGCTGGCCGTCAACACCATGTGCCGGCCCCTCAACATCACCCTGTCGCAAATTCCGCCGCTCCTGCATTTTTCCAGCCGAATCGACGCGGTTTCATGGTCTCCCGACGCAGTTGACCCCACGCGCTAGCAATTGGATAAAATCAGCGTGGGTCGATGTACGGCGAGTCTTCGTGACGGCTTCCGCGGTTTTTGATGCACATGACGCATTCAACACTTGGACGACAGCGCAGGGCCTTCCTCATCCTCATGGATGCGCTCGCCATCGTCGCCACATACATGCTCGCCGACTTCCTCCGCTGCCGCCTCTGGATGCGCGCCGACTGGCCCGAACTGATCGATGGCCGATTCAGCAGCGTCCGCATTCACATGAAGATCCTTGTCTTCCTGCCGGTGGTCTGGCCGACCCTTCTCCATCGCCTGGGCTGGTACGAACCACGCCGCCGCCCGCTGCATTGGACCGTGCGCACCGCCATTTCCGCCGGCGCCCTGCTCGCGCTCTTCATTGCCGCCGCGGCGCTCCTGCTCGAACGCGATCTCTATCCGCGTTTCCAGATTGGACTCATGGCCGTGGCCTCACCCATCGCCGCCTTGCTCATCCGATACGCCAGCCGGCAGGTCGGCAGCACCCTGGGAACGCGCCTCAATCGCCGCATCCTCATCGTCGGTGTCGGTCGCGATTCGCTCCGCCTCCGGCGACTCCTGCGCCAGGCCGCGCTGGATCGGCCGATCATCGTCGGACACCTCATCGGCCCATGGGAATCGGGCGATCCACGCGTGCCCGCAAACTCAATACTCGGCGGCATCGATCAACTCAGCCATGTGCTCACCGATCACGTCATTGATGAAGTCATCTTCGCCGCACCGCTCGAACACCTGGCGCAGGTCCTGCCGCTTATTGCTCACTGCGAGGAGATCGGCGTGACCGCGAGCCTGCCGATCGAGTCGTCCGCGTCGGCCCTGGTGCCCGAGACCATCAACCTTCACGGCATCCCGATGCTGACCTATTCGCCCACCCGCCACACGCCGGAACTTTTGGGCGTCAAACGCGGTCTCGATGTCGCGATCGCAGGTATCGGACTCATCGTGCTCATGCCGATCTTGTTGACATGCGCCCTGGCCATCAAATTCACCAGCCCCGGCCCCGTCATCTTTCGCCAGCGGCGCTCGGGCCTGAACGGCCGGGAATTCTTGATGCTGAAATTCCGGACCATGTCCGCCGATGCAGAGCAGCGCCGGGCCGAAGTGGCCCATCTGAACGAGTCCGACGGGCCCGTTTTCAAGGCCTCCAACGACCCGCGTCGCACAGCCGTGGGGAGCTGGATGCGGCGCTGGAGCCTCGACGAATTACCCCAGCTTTTCAATGTTCTGGTGGGCGACATGTCCATTGTTGGACCGCGACCGCCGATCCCCGACGAGGTAAAACAGTACGACCGCTGGCAGCGGCGGCGGCTCTCCATGCGCCCCGGTTTGACCTGCCTGTGGCAGATCCGGGGCCGGCACCGAGTCGGGTTCGACGAATGGATGAAATTAGACCTGTTTTACATCGATTACTGGTCGCTGAAGCTCGATTTCCTTATCATGTGGAAGACGGTGGCGACCGTCCTGTCGGGGTCGGGGGCCTGATCGATTCGCCCCGGCAGACCCTCAGAGGCGGCCCATCAGCGGTGGTGCGCGGGGATCGCCTTCACCTTTCCGGGATTGAGGCACAATGACACACGGTCTAGCCTGCGCACTGATTCTTGCGACCCTGCTGCCCGCACAAAACGAGCCGCCGGTTGACACTGAGCTGCCGCCCGCCGTGGCGCCCGGCGCCGCCCCCGCGGTTGACCGCGCGTTTCTTTCCGAATCCATCAGCGTCGAGCTTCGCGCTCCGCGCACGACGATCGAAGCCGGCGCGGAAGTCGTCGTGGAATTCGTGGCCGTCAATCGCACCAGCGAGCCGGTCACCCTCTTCGTCCCCGGCGTGATCCCGGGCAAGGAAAAGTACCTGGGCATGGGTCTGCCGCTGGAGCATGTCTATTCGGCTGCCAATTTCCGCGGACTCGAAATCGCCACCGACACCAATCCCGCCATGGGCGATCGCGATATGCGCAAACCGGAGAAGCCGGTGCCGCCTGTCACCATTGCGCCGTTCGGCACCATCGGCCTGCGCTACGACATCTCGCGCCATCATCCCGGGATGCGACAGCCGGGCGTTTACCACCTGCGCTGGCGCCCCTATGGCGGTGCCGCCGAGTCCAACACGCTGACCCTTCGCATCGTGCCGCAGCGCCGCGTCACCGTCGAAACGGACATGGGCACGATGCAGTTCAGGCTCTTCTACGACCGCGCCCCGAGGACCGTTGAGAACTTCGTCGATCTGGTCAATCGCAAGTTTTACAACGGAAAGACCTTCCACGAAGTCCGCCGAAACCTCTGCATCATGGGCGGCTGTCCGATCGGCGACGGCACCGGCAAGCGGCCTGACGGCATCACCATCGATGCCGAATTCAGCAACACGGCATTCGAGGCCGGCACGGTCGCCATGTCGCTGGCCGAGCCGGACGAGAACTCCGCAAGCTGCCAGTTCTTCATTTGTCTATCACGCCAGCCCAAGTGGGACGGACACTACACCGCCTTCGCCCAGGTTGACGGTCCGGATTCGATCGCCACCTTGCGGCGCATCGCCGATAGCCCGACCGACGCCGACGGCCGCCCCACCAAGCCCATTCGAATCAAATCGATCACCATCTCCGACGCTGCTGGCATCGCAGTGGCTGCGCCCTGAAGCAATGGCGAGTTCCTAACAGCGACTAGCGAATTGCCCACGCCCGCAAACTAGCAATCCGCTTCCCGCTCCCATTGAGACTGAGGCACCCAAGCAGAAAGTTCGCAGGGGCAGAGTCAGGCTGCAGCCCGCGCGACGAAGATGCCGATCCGCCCACGCTCCGGCAGGCGGCAGGTCGTCCGCCAGAGGAAGTCGTGGTCCAGCTCCTCGGCGCTGGGATGATTGAATGAAAACACCTGGCAGCCCTGCGGGTTGACCCCGGCCATGACATGGCGAATCGCGCCATCCTTCCCGGCGGCATCCATGGCCAAAGAGCCCCGGGCTTCAGCCCGGCCGGTCTATTTTGAAGAGTGAATCTTACGGCGTAGCCGCAAGCTGCCCTGTTTACTGGGCCTTCGTCAGTTCGGCATGCTTCTTATCGTACGCCGAACGCGGAAGTCGGAAGTCGGAACGCGGAACACGAGAAGATCGTTTTGACTTCCCACTTCCCCGTTCCGACTTCCCCGTTCCGGTGACCCGCGTGGGCCACTTCTTGAGGTGGACCTTCTTGCCGGGGCGGACGCGGTAGTCGTTGGGTTTGATAGCCATAAGCCGTAAGCCTTAAGCCGTAAGCTCCAGCCTTGAGCCGTGAGCCTTGAGCCATGAGCATCGTACCGCATAGGCACGAAGGCACGGAGGCACGCAGGCACGAAGTGCAATCAGAACCCCTCGCGGCAGCGGGGGGCGAGCAATTGTTAGAATGTATGAATGCCTCAACCTTCCCGCGCCCGCCGCATCCTCAAGTGGACCGGCCTCGGGCTGTCACTGTTGACTCTGGGCGCAGGAGTAACCAGCTTATGGTGTTCGTTTTCCTGCGTTTTGCGTCCCCAACTCGGATTTTTTGTTTACGCGGGTCGCGCAGGATTCATGACTCCTGGCCAGAAAATACCAGACCTGAACGGTGTTGGCAAAAATGGATTTAGCTCACACCCCTTCATAGTAAACGAAGGCTTTGAATGGAGATTACTAAAGACGACAAATTATGGCTGGGGCTCGGGCCAAATACATTGGTATTCGTTGCCCCTTTGGTTGCTGGCGATGCTCACCGCCATCCCGACGGCGTGGCTGTGGCATCGCGACCGGCGGCGGATCCGGCCCGGCTGCTGCCTGCGGTGTGGCTACGATCTGACCGGCAACACCAGTAGGGTCTGTTCGGAATGCGGCCTGACGAAGCCGCCGACTGGAATAAATAGGGACAGCCACCGTTTTCTGAGTGCGACACGCGTCAATATATGCGGCGTTTTGACTGATTGGCGACAATCATTCCATGGCCTCCGCTTGCCCGACGTACCCGACGTCTTCGCCTGCTTTCCAACCGCCGAATGGTCAGCGCCGACCGCTCGGACAACTGGACCCCTAACATCCACCTCACCCCACGCCATTCCCGGAGCCCCGGGATTCCGCGAATGACCCGGCTGCTCCAGCCCCAACGCGGCCCCCGGCCCCTTGCGGCGCCCGCCACCATCGCCTGTTCCTAATCCGCTCCGCTTCATCTAGAATCCCCCCCGGCGTGCAAGAGAGTCAGGGGCGGTGCGACATCTGGGACTTAGAGTGAGCCTGAATGATCGAACGGAAGGCCAGCCCCGAGCCTGATCGGTCGAACCGCGCCACGTCGTGGAGCGAGCTGGAATTCGCCGCGCGCTTGCAGGATGCCTATCGCGTCCTCTGGATCATCGCGGTCGGCATCCTTCGGGACTCGGACCTGGCCGAAGACGCCGTGCAGGAGGCCGCGATCATCGGCCTGCAAAAGCGCGACCAGTTCGCCCAAGGCACCAGCTTCACGGCCTGGATGGGCCAGATGGTGCGAAATGTCTCGCTCAACGTCTTTCGCAAGGAGAAGCGCCGGCGCTCGGCGTCGATCGACGCGGAGGGAATGGCCGATGAACTTCGCGGGAGCAATCCCGCTTTGCCGGCCCTTCGAATCAGCAAGGATGGCATGATCCCGGCGGACCAGCGACATTTTGACGATCGGGTCATGAAGGCCCTGGCCGGTCTGGGGGAAACAGCTCGCACCTGCCTGTTGCTGCGGACCCTTGAAGACATGGAGTACTCCG
>CAYXEY010000178.1:0-9272 GCA_964464105.1 uncultured Planctomycetaceae bacterium | reverse complement strand
TTTAGATACTCGCTCTTCAACGACCCGGCCGGCGGCGCGCAGGTCGGCGCGACCCTGTCGAAGGACAATGTCGCTCTCGCCAACGGCATGTTCACGCTGCCTCTTGATTTCGGCGCAACCGCGTTCAATGGTGAAGCCCGGTGGATCGAGGTTCAGGTGCGCAGTCCCGCAGGCTCCGGCGCGTTTACGACACTTGCGCCGCGGCAGCCGCTCACCGCCGTGCCCTATGCATTGCAGTCGCGCGGCTTGTTTGTTGACGCAACGGGAAATCTCGGCGTCGGCTCTGCCGCTCCCGCAAGCAAGCTTCACGTCGAAGGCGGTGCCATCTCGGTCTTCAATCAGGGCGATCAGGCCGATGTGCTCACATTGGGCATCGAGCGCTCCTGGGCCTTCCGGCAGCAGGGCACGGGTGCGGGCACGGCCCTGAAACTTCAGAGCGTCAGCGGCGGCGGGAACAAAAACCTATTGATCGACACGACCGGCTTCGTGGGGATTGGCACAGTGACCCCGCAGGCAAAGCTCGACGTCAATGGCGGAGCCATTTCAGTTTCAAATGCGGGCGATCAGTTCGATGCACTGGTGCTGGGCATCGAGCGTTCCTGGGTGTTTCGGCAACACGGAACAGCAGAGACCACCGCGCTCAAGCTGCAAAGTATTGGAGGCGGAGGCAACAAGAACTTTCTTATCGACACCACAGGCTCCGTGGGCATCGGCACGCTAGATCCGCAGGCGAAGCTCGACGTCAACGGCACGGCCCGCGTGAAGGTGCTGGAAATCACCGGCGCCGATCTGGCGGAGAAATTCCCGGCCAGCGAAAAGCTCGAACCGGGCATGGTGGTGGCCATCGATTCCAGGAATCCCGGAAAGCTATGCGTGGCACGCGGCGCCTACAACCGCTGCGTTGCAGGTGTGGTCAGCGGCGCGAATAACTTCTCCGTGGGCGCGGTGCTCGGGAACCTGCCGGGCCACGACGATGCGCCGGCGATCGCCCTATCCGGCCGCGTATATGTTCATTGCGACGCCACTCGCACTCCAATTCAACCCGGGGATCTGTTAACCACCTCCGACACGGACGCACACGCCATGAAAGCCACCGATCGCGACCGCTCGCACGGCGCCGTGATCGGTAAGGCCATGACGGCGCTCGAATCGGGCCGTGGACTGGTACTCGTGCTCGTGAACCTGCAGTAAGAATGAAGAGATTTCCATGTCGAGGCTTTCGTTAATACCGCTCTTTCTTTTTTTCGCTCATGGCCCGACTGCTGCGCTTGCGCAGGATTACGAGGCCTATTACCTGAATAATCGCCAGTTCTATCCCCTCGGCGAAACGAATTGGAGCGACGACGCTCAGGGCGTGGCCCACGATGACGGCAACTGGTTTATCACGACCACGCACAGCATGTGGAAAATTCCCGTCGAACGCGACTTGGATTCGGTTTCGTCCAGCAGTCCCGGCGTCGTGCATCGCGAGCTGGCATTCAATCAGTATCCTGAAATCGTCATCGCCGGCTATCACCATCTGGGCGATCCGGTCGTGTACCGAGCCTGCGACGCGGATTTCCTGCTGGTCCCCATGGAAGGCCCCGACATCCCGAGTGCCCTTGGCGTCTTTCGTTGCGCAGATTTGACGTATGTCGACCACGTCACATTTCCGCCGCAGTGTGATGCGCAAGGTCAGTTCTGCCATGACGCCGGCTGGGTTGCCGTTGATTTCGCCGGGCGGCTCTACACTTCCCGCCAGCATGCAAACTCGCTGCTTACTTACGATTTCAATTGGCTCCATCTCTGCACCGATAACGAGGCGCTCATTACCTTCGCAGGCGAGATCCCGCTGTTCAACGAACAGAACGACCCGCTCGACCTGGCGACGATGCAGGGCGGCGAGTTCGCACCGGGAGACAAACTCCTTTACCTGGTCTCCGGCTTCTACAACGATGACGACGGCCTGGAAGAGCGAGAGGGAATTCACGTCATCGATACGCTCACCTGGAAGCGCGTGGCGCATTCAACCAGGGGCTTTGGATTTTTCGACTATTACTATGATCCCGGCTTCGAAACTTATGAAGAACCGGAGGGCTTGACGATCTGGGACCTCGATGGTGGCCAGGCGCCGGGCATCCGCGGACAGTTACACGTTTTCGTGTCCGACAACGACAGCCTTCCTCATCCCCTTCCCCCGGGCGACTCCGGGGACATCGACTTCAAGCACTATACGAACATCATCCGCGTCGAGGCCAATGCCCCTTGCGCGCTCGCGGCGTGTTGCATCCCGAATCCGCCCCCCGGCTGTTTCACGCCCTTCAATGAAACGTGTGAATTCGGCATCCCGTCGTGCCCATTTCGAACGCTGGGATCAGCCGTAAACCTTGCCTGGGACGGAAGCGAACTCCGTATCAAGTCCGGCACGTACCTCGAACCAACGACAATTTCGCGAAAGGTTCGACTACGGGCGGAGGGCGGCATGGTCCGCATCGGAGGTTGAATTGGCTGCGTAAGCCAATCACGTCGTCGACTGTCCCACTTCGCCCGTATTGAGGGCCAGTCCATTCATGGGAGAGCCAATATGAAACTTTATCATGCTTCAAACTGGAAAAGACTGCCGCTGGCATGCGTACTCGCCGTTCTGCAGATCTGCCCGCTCGGCTGCAACGTATTTCCCTTCGAACGGTCGTTGACCCAACAGGACGACAACTTCACCGGCACGATCACCTTCGCCACTGAAAAGCCCACACCCTTCGAGCTCAAGGGGACTTCACCGGACATGGGTGAATACACGGCGAAGGGCGAGGTTACTTTCCACGAAGGCATCACGCCGGGCTCGCTGCTCGGCGAAGGCGTCGCGGTCTTCGAAACAACCGATGGATCAAGAATCGTCGCCGTCGTCAACTGGCCGGTTGAGCCCGGCGAGGAAATGCGCGAAAGCAACATTGAATTCCGATGGCGGGATTCCGTCACCTTCAGCGATGGAAGTGTGGAAGAGAGCACCGGGAAGTTTGCCGACCCCGATCAGCGACCAGCCGGTCTCGTCGTCATCGCCATCATCGCGATCCTGATCGGCCTGCTGGTACCCGCGGTGCAGAAGTGTCCCGGTGCCAACTTCTGTTAAGTGGCACGGAGAGCTTTTTCTCAGAACCCACCACACTACGTCGAAAATCCGCACCAGCGGGCAAGTGGTGGGCTGGCCGACCTGCGAAGCGTGAATATTCTTGAAGTTCGGCGGAGTGCCGCTTATGCAAAAGACGCTTGCCCAGGCCCTTACGCTGGTTCTCGTATTCAGCCCCCTGGCGGGAACGGTCAGCGCCGCTGACCTGGATGAGGACGGAATTGACGATGCTCTGGAGCAGACGCTGATCGACATGTACCGCCCGATGCTGCACTACGACAATTCAGAAACTGTCTCACCCGCCTCAGTCGAGTGGTATATTCGACATTCTGAACTAGTCTGGCGCACTTCCTTTCAAGGAACGCCGCTTGATCTTCAGATTCTCTCCAATGCGCAGCTGAATGATCCGAACAACCCGGCAAGCCCGCTGCTCCTGTTACAGGTCGGTGGCGGAGATTTGCCTTTCTCGACCACGGCGCTCGAACCTGCAAATGTAGGATTTCGCATCAACATCTTCGACGAATTCAGACTCGGGCCCGGCGTGATCGACACGGTGGGGATGTATGCGCACGTCGTGCAACTCTCCGCGCCCCTGCAATACGTCGGCGGCGTAAGCGTGCCTCCGCCGCCGGCTGATCCCCGCGATTTCTATCTCATTCAGTACTGGCAGTTCATGCCTTTCAATGACTTCCAATTCACGCTTGACATCGGGAACCATGAAGGCGACTGGATGTGGATCGACGTCTTCGTCGATCGCGACTGTCCGTATACCTTGCGCAACATCGTCTATCATCATCACGGCGACAGCCATTGCCAGCAGACCCTCCTGTCAGGCGGATTGCTGCCCGCTGAAACCGCACCGTATCCGCTGCCCTGCGCTCCACAGAATGTCGCGCGCATTCCACAATGCTATTTGGAATCCGGTGCGCATGAATGGTGGCCCGAGGCCGGCGGCGGCGGCGAGTGCGAATTCTGCGTCCCGTGCCTCCTCTTCGCGCCGTGCTGCGCAATCGACTGCTGCAAGGATAATCCTTCACACAACGGAGCGCTCGGTTCGCTGCGCAGCCAGAATGTGCTCAATCTTGGAGAGCGATTTGCACCGATGCCCGGCATTGAGCCGCAGCTCGTGATGCTCTTCAACGGGCTCTGGGGGCACGACCACGGTGTTCCCAATGGTCCTTCTGGCGGCCCGCTGCGGCAGGAATCACCCGGTTATCCACTCTCACCGCTCTTCGTTGCGCACGTCGATCCGGCGGCGGCGGAGTGGGATGGCCCCGGGCTGGGCTCGCGCTATCACCCGCTCCAGACTCTTGAAGAAGCGATTGACGGGCCGAATGCAGTCGAGTCGGGCGGTGTCGTTCTGATCGCGCCCGGTGTGTACCCTGGTCATCCGGTGCTGAGTCGCCCCATGTCCTTCGGGCGCGATGGGACCACCGGCGTCGTGCGATTGGAGCATTGAAGCACGCAGGCCCCGACGATGCCTGTCGAATTGCAATTCGTCGTAAGATGGCGGCATGCCCGCAGACTCCGGTCAACCAAGTTTCAAATGGGTCAGCGAGCGTCATTTGCGCATCGAGATCGGGCCGGATTCCGTCGCTGGGATGCATGATCGTATCGGCGCGTCGCTGCATGCGATTCAGCATGCCGCCCTGCCGGGTTTGAGAGACATCACGCCTGCTGGCGCCACTCTGCTGCTCGAATTCGATGAGAATCAAATCGACGAGCAGTTGGTGCATTCGGCCGTTCAGCGAGTATTGGTCGATGTGGCCGCGGTTCAATCTTCGTTGACATCGACCTCTGTCGAGATCCCCGTCTGTTACGACTCATCTTGCGCCCCGGACGCCGCCGGCGTCGCCCGCATTCACGGAATCACGCCCGATGAACTCATCCGATTGCACGCCGGAGCGGAGTACATCGTGCAATTCATCGGCTTCGTGCCCGGCTTTGGCTATCTGAGCGGGCTTCCGGATCGATTGAACACGCCGCGCCTCGACACGCCGCGCACGCGCGTACCGGCCGGGAGTGTCGGCATTGCCGCGGATCAGACAGGCGTCTATCCCGGCAACACGGCCGGCGGCTGGCGACTCATTGGGCGAACGCCCTTGCGAATGTTTGACCCCGGTCGCGAGAAGCCCTCATTACTGAGGCGCGGCGATCGAGTCCGTTTTGTGCCGATTACGCTGAGCGAATTCAGCGAACGGATGCGGGAGCCCGGCTGCAATGGCTGACCGCGCCAACATTCGCGTAATTTCGCCGGGCATGCTGTCCACCGTGCAGGATCTGGGACGATGCGGCCTGTCATCCATCGGCGTCGGTCGCGGCGGCGCAGCGGATACGGTCAGTCTTCGCGTCGGCAACCAGTTGGTCGGCAATGCCGATGGCGCGGCGACGATCGAAATGACCTGGATCGGCGGCACGTTTGAGTTCAACCGCGATGCTGTCGTGGCGCTGACCGGCGGTTTATTAGACGCACGTCTCCTTCGGAGGAATGAGACTCGCCCCTTTTCCATGAGGATGCCCCAGCAGATTCTCGCAGGCGATCGGCTCGCGCTGGGTCCCATTCAGTCCGGGGCGAGATCGTACTTGTGCGTAGCCGGCGGCATCGACGTCCCACACGTCTTGAACAGTCGCTCGACGCACCTCGTCGGCGAATTCGGAGGATTCGCCGGTCGTGCACTAAAAGCGGGCGATGGACTCGCCGTCGGCACGTCAAGCACAGGCTCTGTCAACGCTGTATCGAATCGAAGTGTTGAAGCATTTTGCATGCACATTCTGGCTCGAAGGACCATTCGGGCAGTCGAAGGCGCGCAATACGATCTCTTCAACGACGAGGTCATCGCGGCCTTCTGGAGTTCATCATTTCAAGTATCGATGCACTCCGACCGTGCCGGCCTTCGCCTGCACGGACGAATCGGTCCATCGGCATTGGGAGGACGCATGCCCAGCGAAGGCATGATGCCCGGCGCGGTGCAGGTGCCGGAATCGGGTGAGCCGATCGTGCTCGGCGTCGACCACCCCACCACTGGCGGCTATCCGGTGATCGCGTGCGTTGCCGCGGTAGATCACGCGGTGCTGGGGCAAATCCGCCCTGGCGAGCAGATTCGATTCGAGCGCATCACGCGTGAGCAGGCGCGTCAGCTCTACGTAGATCTTGAGCGCGAACTCACTGTATTGTTTCCGGCGCACTCGGCAAATCCAGGGGATCCGGCGTGATAGCCCGCACGATTGATCTCAACTGCGACCTTGGTGAATGCAATGACGCCGCCGGCGTCGCCAACGACCTCGCCCTGCTCGACATCGTGACTTCCGCGAACATCGCCTGCGGCGGTCATGCCGGCGACGAGCGCAGCATGGAGCGGACTGTGGTCGAAGCCCTGCGGCGCGGCGTCGCGCTGGGCGCGCATCCGGGCTACCCCGATCGGGCCAACTTCGGACGCGTGGCCTGCGCGATGGATAAACAGGCGCTCGAAGATTCCATCGCGATGCAAATCGAAGCGCTCCTGAATATCGCCCAGCAGCACAATGGCGCCATCACACACGTGAAGCCGCATGGCGCGCTCTATCACGCCGCGATGCACCAACGCGACATCGCCGAACTGATCGCCTCCGCCATGAAACGCGTCGGCCTCAGCGCCATCCTGGTCGGACAGGCCAACGCCCCGGCGCTCGCGATCTGGCGCGGCATGGGATTGCGCGTCGCCTCGGAGGCCTTCGCCGATCGTCGGTACGAGCCCGACGGTTCCCTGCGGGCCCGCACGAAACCCGATGCGATGATCGAAGTTCCAGGTGAGGCTGCTCAACAGGCCGTACTGATTGCCAATGAGGCCAGGGTCATCACATGCAACGGCCAAAGCACCCCTCTGGTCGCCGACACGCTTTGTTTGCACAGCGATTCGCCCAACGCGCTCGACAACGCCCATGAAGTGCGTGATGCCTTGATGCGGTCGGGAATCGCCTGCCGGGCGTTGAACGGCAAGTCCATGAAATAAATGGCCATTCTCTCGCGAAGATTTGCTTGACATTCCTCTTACGGCTGTAGTAGGATGCCAACGATCGTTGTAGTAGGTTGCGCCACGGCGCAGTTTCAACGGGCGCGGGTATGGGTGTGGGAGCGAATTGATGGCGGAACGACGATTTGACCTGGGCTTCGCGGAGATGGAGGTGCTCAAGGCGCTGTGGGACGCCGGGCCTTCCACCGTTCGCGAGGTCATGAATCACCTGCATGGCCGCGGCCGGCGAGTGGCTTACACGACCGTGCTGACATTTTTGTCGCGGCTCGAACAAAAAGGCCTGGCAATCAGCAACAAGTCGGAGCTTGCCTACGTATACAAGGCATGTGTGTCGCGCGATCGCGTGATGAAGTCGCGATTGCGTACGTTGGTCAATGAGATGTACGACGGCGCCGCGGGGCCGCTGGTGTTGCAGTTAATTCGCTCCGAGCGCTTTTCCGCGGAAGAAATCAACGAGCTACAGAAACTGATCGATCGCCTCGATGAGAAAGGCCGCAAGAGCGGCACGTAAGCGGAGTCGAGTCGGATGGAAGCCTGGGCCACCCTCGCATCGCAGCTCCTGGTACGAACGGCGCTCGCCGCCATTCCGTTGGCGCTCGTCGTCGCCGCGCTGTGTCGCTGGTTGCCGGCGCGACCGGCCACTCGGCACACCCTGTGGCTCGTGCTGCTGGCGTGGTTTCTGGTGTCGCCGATGCTGCCGGGCGTGCCGATGTGGAGCACGTTGGCGGCGAAACTGACGAATACGGACACGTCAGTCGCCCACTCAGATTCAGAAAGTCCGACCGTCGATAGTACCCAAATCACGGTCCTCGCTGACACACCGACGGACTTACTCGAATCGAGTGAACCTAGCGAAGTGCCCGATTCAACCGCCGTCGTCGAATCAACCGAACCGCGATCAGGCTTCATGAGCGGCCCGATAGCATCCACTATCAAATCGGCGATCGAATCGCTCAACGTGCTTTCACAATTGGCCATCACCGCACATCCGCGCAACGAGAGCAACACGAATTCAGTTCCTCAAGCCGATGCCACCGAGCAAGCCGATTCCGTTTCCTCCGTATCTACAGATGCATCACCTGTTCCTGCCGTCACGCACGACTCCAGCCGTTGGACCGAATGGTCCGCGTGGCTCATTGTCGTGCAGCAGGCCGTTACGCGCTTCCCGGCATTGCCCCCCGCGATCATCTTCGGCGGCGTCATCCTGCTCGGGGCCATTCACGGCCTGCGCACCCTGCTTTTCCGGCGCCGAATCCGGCAGACCATCCCGACGCCCGAACGCGTCGCCGCGCTGGTTGAGCGCTGTTCCAAACGCATCGGCCTCAGCCGCGCCCCGATCGTGCAGATGGTCGCCGACAACGTGTCGCCCATGATTTGGTGCGGACGCCGCGCCCGATTGATCCTGCCCGCCCCGCTCTGGTCGCAGCTCGACCAGGTCGGCCGCGAGGCAATTGTCTGCCACGAACTCGCTCACCTGCGCCGCCGCGATCACTGGTGGTGTTGGGGCGACCTTCTTGCCGGCACGCTTTATTGGTGGCATCCGCTGGTCTGGTGGGTGCGACGCCGCCTGCACGAAGAAGCCGAACTCAGTTGCGATGCCTGGGTGATCTGGATGCTGCCGCACGGACGGCGGGCCTACGCCGAGGCGCTCTTGCGCACCAACGAAATCGTCGGACAAACAAAACGCGTCGGACCCGCCGTCGGCATGGCCGTCGAGGGCGGACGAACACGGAAATTTGCAAGGAGAATCACCATGGTGATGACCCAGAGCACACGACCTCGAATGTCACTGGCTGGTTTGGCAACGGCGGCACTGATCGCCGCGGCAGGTTGGGCCGCAGTTCCAGCGCGATCGTGTCCCCCCGAATCCGGCGAGGGCGAGTCGCAGCCCATCGCCGTGCAAATCTCAGATGGCGTGGAAATCTCAGATGCTGTGGATGTCGTGAATGCGGTCGCGGGCACCGTCAATCTTGTGGGCGTTCCGTCCGGAGCCCTGTCGGTCGGCGTTATCTCCACGGCCACCGCTTGCCCCGACGAAGAACAGCCGCCGAAGTCGAAGGGCGGACGCACGGGTGTCTCGAATTCGCTGGGCGGCCAGCGAAGTCTCGGCATAACTGGAGTCCCGGGAGGCGTGGTCGTCGTTGAACCGCAGTCCGGTC
>CAYXEY010000177.1:0-9275 GCA_964464105.1 uncultured Planctomycetaceae bacterium | reverse complement strand
CTCTATGTCAACCTCTGGGAGCACCGACACAAGCCTGTGGTGCTTGACGACCTGGACAAGCTCTACGCCAACCCAAATTGTGTACGACTGCTCAAACCCTTGTGCAACACGGAGCACACCAAGCGAATAAGCTGGCTGTCACACCTAACCCTGAACGCAAGTCATGTGCCAACGTCGTTTTGTACCACCAGCAATGTGATCCTGATTGCGAATGAATGGCGCACGGTCAATCCAAATGTTCGCGCGCTGGAAGACCGTGCCATCATCTTGCACTTCGATCCGTCAAATCGGGAAATCCATAGGCATGTGGGCGAATGGTTCCATGACCAAGAGGTCTATGAGTTCATTCAAGAAAGGCTGGACCTGATCGCGCAGCTTTCGATACGCCACTACAGCAAGGGCTCCCAGTTGCGACGAGCCGGCTTTGGGGACTGGCACTCAAGCCTGCTGCAGATGACGATTCCAGACAATCGCATGGCGTGCGTTGTGC
The DNA here is from genome assembly GCA_964464105.1 of uncultured Planctomycetaceae bacterium. GTDB lineage: Bacteria > Planctomycetota > Phycisphaerae > UBA1845 > UTPLA1 > CAYXEY01. The sequence goes on along the minus strand of CAYXEY010000177.1, from coordinate 8,785 downwards.
GTCTCCAGCAGGATCCCGCACTTCTTCGCGAGGAAGAGCGGGTCATTCGATTTATCAAATTGACTGGTCAGTCCCGGGCGACGTACTTCAGACTTAAAGCCCGGTTTGCTGCCATGGCCATACAAAAACAATAGGCCGGCGCCGAGAAATCAAAGCTGTCATTCGATATCCTTGCCAGTGAGGACGTACTCGAATCGATCGCAAGTGGCCGCAATCGTGCGCACATAATGACGGAATTCATCGGCCCCAAGTCCAGCCTTTGGTATCCAGGATTCGCCGAGCAAGTGTCCACGATAGTCTATTCGGAACCCAACAAGTGAGGTTGCCCGGTTGCGAACCCAGACCCGAATCGGAAGGTCTCTGAACGATTCGACTTTCGCGCGTTTAGCGACAACAGCCGTAAGAAACAACGTATCGCCCTGATCATTGACGGTCACTCTATGCCGTCGATCATCTCCAAAATATACATCGATGAAGGGACTTTCGACGGAAAAGTCCTCCACATCGCACCATTGCAACCATCTATTGTTCATCGTTGCCCTCCGCTATCAGGTCCTTTCGGAATGTTGCCAATTCCTCGTCTTGACCCTCCAGATGTGTTTGCTCAAGGGTGTCGGCCTCATGAACGACCCGACGAATGAGCATTGAAACGCGCTCGCTATCTGTCTCCTGCGAAGCGAGGAGAACGTCGCTCTCGACCGTGAGATCGTATGACCGGTCCTCTACTGATTGGATAGCACCGATTCGAATTGAGCGTGCCGCAGCGCTGGACACGACGGAGTCCTGATCTTCACCGGGTTCAACTCGCCCGACTGGACTGATGCAACGGATCATCGGGAAAGAACCCATCGATCCTAAGAGCAATGTGAAGGGTTGTTTGCGGCCTTCGAAGTAGGCGGTTCCCATCAGGGCGTCAGGCTCCATCTGAGATTCCCAGACGATCTTCGTGCCTGCAACTTCGATAGATGTGACCTGTTTGAATCGGTCGCGCAGCTCCTTCGAGAGCTTGTCCGATACAGCCAAGCGCCTACGGCCATCTCCTAAATGGTCTGGCCTAATTGGAAAAGCACTCTCAAGGCGCGTGGCGATTTGTGGTACGACTCTCTTGTCCCGCAGGATCTCCTGCGCTGCATTGATTGATCGCTCTTCGACCGCCGCAGTCGTCAAACCTTCGTGCATGAGCCGCAGAAACACGTTCATCCGCTCAAGCACGCGCTGCACCTGAAGAACTTCAACCGTGTCTTCCAGATGGGGATAGTAGACCTGCAGCATTTCGTCGCCCGACAACGCGTCATTGATTGGAGTAAGGCGGCGCTCGGTTTGGGAGCGAACACGATCGATCCTGCCGATGCGTTGTTCCATGGATGAGGGCGTCCATGAAATGCCGTAGTGATGCACCGCGGAGCAGAACGTGTGAAGATCTTCGCCTTCTTGGAGCAAATCGGTCGTGATCAAGACGAGAGGATATCCAGGCATCCTGAACTGTCGCACGACGGTTTGATTGACCTGCCCAGACATCCCGGCGACTGGCTGCTGTTGCCGCAATAGATGACCGAGGGCCCTCGCAGTCTCTGAGAGAGGCGATTGCCGGGCCTCAGCAGCATTCACGTCTAAGATTAGATCGAACTCGGCAGAGATCTCTGCCAGCTCATCGAAAGCACCCCATTCCCTATCGCCCGACCCGTCCTGCATCTGTCGTTCAAGCAAATCGAGGTACTCTCTGATTCGCTCGCCTTCAATGTCGGTGTTTTGAGTCTCCGCTGACTCATGGACCCGCGGTTCCAGACTTCCAAGCCGTCGGATTGTCATAACGTAGAGGTCGATGAATGCGTGACCGAGCCTCGCCGCCGCGGCAACCATGTGAGCGCGGAGTTCCTGCGTTCGAAATCTCTGAATGAACTCGGAATCCATGGACTCTGGCCAAATTCGGGATCGCAGCGCCGGCCGCTGACGCAGTTCCGTGAAGAATGTCCTCAGCTCAAGCCAGTCCCCAATATCTGGCGCCTCTGTTGCATGACGCAGGCGTAGTGAGGACTTGAATCGCTGATCCCAGATGACCTGGGCATGTTCTTGGTGCGGACCCTTTGAATCCTTGAGCCACTCCATTGCGGCCGCTTGGACAGCCTCGAACCGGTCTGCTCGTGCGTGTTTCTTGGCTTTTGAAAGATATCGCATTGAACGCGCTTGGAGGCCTATTCTCAGTCGGTCTGTATCAACCCCAAGTTCAGCAGCCAGGCGCGGCGTGACCTCGCCAGGCCGGCAATCCAAGAGGTCGGCGACATGATTGTCTTCGAAGAATGTTGCATATACCGCGCCTCTTTGGATGAAACGCTGCTGGACATTGGCACCGCTCACAATGCCGCGAGGCCCTTCGCCCCGAAAGAACCATGCGAAAAACGTATCGCTGCCGCCGCTGTCCGATTCATTGCCTTGCTCTGGGCTCGGCATCGAATTCGCAACATCCTTGCCGGAATTCGTGGCCTCCAATTTCTCAGACTGGTATCGCTGAAAAATCGCCTCAAGCCGACCATGGAGTTCGTTTGGTAGATCTCGCAGAAGGCGCTTCCGTAGCCAATCGTCATACCGTTCGTCGAGTTTTCGTTTCAGCTCTTTCACTGAGGCCACGCGCCGAACGAACACGAGGGCCTTTCGTCCACGTGTCCAGGCGTCGGCCAGCGATTCTACAAGTGCATCCATCTTGGGATGGGGCATTTCAGACTTGAATTTGTTCCGGTAAGAACGGGCGAGTCGATTTACGTCGGTGACGTCAATTCCTTCTCGCTCCATCGCATCGACAGTCTGCTCGACATCGTCAAAGTTTGCGGCATCAAGTTCATCTCGCTTCAGACGTGTCGTTTCGAGGAAGCTCTCGAAGGAGGCCAACATGCCAATTTGGAATGAGGAGTTGAATCGCTCATGCCCCAGAAGCTCGCCTACCTTCTTCTGGACGAGGGCAACGATCAAGCGTTGACGGGCATCCTTTGCTCGAATGGGCTCGTCATGCACGTGCACGCCACCGCGGCGCCACTCCCGTCGGTAGAGGTTCTTCGTGCGATCGACGCCCCCCGAACGAATGGAGGTCACGCGACGAATGAGGAATTGAGCAGCGATCTGCTTTTTCCTGTCTTCCTCCAGTTCAGCTTTTCGCAGTCCGTCAAACGGGTTGCTTTGGCCAAAGATGTTGAGCTGATTCCAGAGATGTTGATAAGTCTCTTCAACCGGCGTCGCAGAGAGAAAGAGCACTCGCTTGGCTCGAGGACCGAACCCTGGAAACAGCTTCGCATCGGCTTGCGAGTCGGGATGTCCCATGGCCAACGCAAGAACACGGTTGCGAGCGGACACATGTTGACCAAAGCCGTGCTTGAGGTTGTGTCCTTCGTCGACAATGACAAGGTCGAATTGGGGCAAGGCGCAGCATATCGCTCTGGCATAGTGGTCTTTGAAGGCCTGCCGACTGCGCAGGTCAAAGATCTCATCGGACAGCCAAGGCAGGTGTTTTCTCAGTCGGTCCCGCAGGTGCCGAGCCGCGTCAACATCGACAATGTCTTTTCCGGATAGCGGTAGACTAAAGCTCGTTAGACGGGCGAAGAAATCACGATTGGGATTTAGCGTTACCTCATGGACCAGCTCGAGCAGATTTCCACATGTCACCAATGGCCTGGCCGGACGGCCATCAATGGCCTTGACCCTCATGTCCGCGAAGCGGACATTGTGATTGACGAAGCTATGTAACTCCCTCATCCATTTGGTCTGGATGTTCTCGCGGGGCGCGATGATCAGCACCCGAAAATTCGAGTGATAGTGGCGGAAAAGTGCGAGGGCACCGAGTGCGACGTAGGTCTTGCCCATGCCGACTTCGTCAGCCAAGTAGGCAACGCCGCGCGAGGCGAGGAGGTTATGAATAGATACGGCACCCTCCAATTGTTCCTGGGCGCGCTGTCCCTTCCCGATCCGGGTGCTGAAGTCCAGCAGCTCTGAGGCTGTTTGAACGTCGATCATGCCTGGCTCTCCTCGACAACCGGCGTTGCTCGGCGCAGGAACCAGTCGTCGAACCAGGCAAGAAACTCCGCAAAGTCGGCAGGGTTCTGTTCAAGGAGCCGCTGCCGTATTTGACCCGAGGCCGTGAACCGATCCTCCAGGCCCCTTGAATCGGCCGTATGAGCGCTCCAATAGTCGGGATAGTCGCGCGACACTTCCTTGCAAAGCTGACGGGCACACATAACTGTCACGTATCGATCGACATCATCAACGCTTCCGACATCGGATGCGACTCGGTCCAGCAGGTTTCCGAGGGAGTCATATTTCTTTCCGAAGAGGCGATAGGTCGCCTCCTTTTCGTTGTCTGCGTCGAGCGCGGACCTCACCGCGCGTTCGAGACAGCCAAAAGCATGAAAGACTCCAGCAAAGCGATCGAAGAGCGTGTCGTTCTGAACAGCCAATCGAGCTTTGGTCACCAAGTGTGATCCGGTTTCCCATTGCCCACATTCAGGCGCCCGCGCCTCAAGAAAGGCCGCGCGCTGCTCAACAGACAGCAGGGACCAGTAGCGAAGGATGTCTGCCACGGAGAGATCCAAGAGCAGTGACGGTCGATGAGACATGCCCTGTTCTTGGACCAGTAGAAGGGCAGAAGCGACACCGGCGCCATACACCTGAAAGAGAGAGGTCTCGCGGAGCAGTTCACCAATCCGCTTACCGATTTCGGGCGGCAATTCGGTCCAGGTGCGTGGAGTCAACGGCAGTATGCGGCCCACCTCGACTCCCCGCGCCTCGATTCGCAGCTCAGGGGAAGTTTGAGTGGCATCCCAGAATGCCTCGGCAATGGAGGTATCCCAGTAATAGCGCAGGTTTAGAGGCGTGCCTCCCGACGCCGCGACGCCCTCATCCTCTGTTAGCACCTTGAACTCTTTTGGTTTTGTGAGATCGGGCGTGAGCCAGAATTCTGGCCGTCGGTCGGGCGTCCAATCAACCAGAAATCCGGTCTCCGCGTTTCCACCGAACTGATGTGCAGCATTGGTCAGATTTGCGGATCCCACGAAGCAGATCTCGCGCTTGGGGTTCTGCGTGAAAAAACGATATACCTTTGCATGCACCACTCGGTCAGCCGCATCATCAGTTGTGCCTCCACGCAGAATGTCCTTGGGAAGGCGTCCCCAATCCACATCGGGAATCTCACGAACAGCTTGGTACAACTCGGAGTTACACAGCCCCTCTCCGCTTGCTGATCGGGGCAGGAATACCCGTGTTGCTTTGGGATTGAAGCGATCGATAAGCGCTCGGAGCGGAGCACAATCGGATGCGTCATCAAAGAACGGGGAAATGATTTCGAGATAGGTTTCGTGGATGGCAGAGCCTGCCGTCTCGACCAGAAAATCTATCAGTGACTGCGCCCCAGAATAGAAGTGTGTGTGGAGCTTTCCTGAGACTGATTTTTGGAGCGACTGGTCAGTGCCCCTGAGGAACGAGAGGATGTCACGCACAGCCCTGTGGTCTTTCTCAGCTGACACCTTATTGCGCAACCGATCCAGAAATTCGATCAGATCGTCCTTCAGCCGAGTCCGGTCACCTTCAGCGATTTCTTCGACATGACACGCCTCTACATTCTCCCACCAGCCCGACCGAGTCAGATTCGCGGACAGGCTCGCGACAATCAGAGTTCGCTTCGCCTCGTCTTGATCGTCATCGGGGTTCTCGTCCTCAACGAGTAGCAGGACATTCTTGGGATGAAAGATCCCGGTTCGATGCTGCACGGCGAATCTGTTCACGTCGAGCTTCGCCGACCCGGCATCGCCGATTACGAGTCCATTTGCGTCGTAGTAGACCGCCAACTGGCCGGGCAGCGACCTCAGCGCGAGCTCAAGCTGCACAAGTCGAATGGCAGGCGCGTGACTGAGCGGAACGTCGAGGAATACAGGAAGAACTTCCTGCTCGAAGAAACCAGGGTCAAACTGAAAGGTCAGGAACACTGCTGAGCAGAGTCGACGACCCTTCATGCGCTCCTGGAAATGCTCTGACAACACCGCGCGCGGAAGATCGGTCACGTCATGGCTCCTTCAGCGCGGCCGCAACCGTTCGCAGTGAATCGAGAAAATAGGGAAACCGCCAAAGCTGAGCGATCTCTTCCCGATCAGGAATGTCACCCTGCTCGTCCTGAAATCGAACGTTTAATTTCTGATCGCGCAATTCAATCCAAGGCGCACCGCCCCGCGTGGTCATTACCGACTTGTTCTGCGCCAAAAGAAGATCGACCAGCTCACGATACTGGCCGGCCGCCAATGCCCGGGCAATCCCGATCCAGCGTTCACCGGTCGTGGCGTCGCCCGCAGCGATTTCGCCGCGCAGCTCCGTGAAAGCCTCAACATCAATGGTAGAGAGCCTCGATCCCCAAGCCTCTCGAATTCGCTTCGTGGTCGCGTCTAATGTCTTGCCCTCCAGTCCAAGGAGATGCGTGAATAGGACTGAGGTGGGTGCAAGTACGCTTTCGCAAACTTGAATTCTTAAGAGTCGGTCGGCCAAAGGATGCCACGCTTCACCGCGCGAGCGTGCCTGCTTCACCAGGGAGCCCACCTGCGCCGGCGACCAAGCAAATTCGCGTTGAGAAAGTGTTCCCTCAAGGAGGCTCGCGAGTTTCGCTTGACGACCATCTGTCTCGTCTTTTGTTCCGCCGTGGAGGATGTGTTCGCGATAAAAAACTCGTTCCTTCGCGAGGAATTGGCGCCTCAGAATCCGCGCAATTGAATCCACAATCGCCGCTTCGGCACTTGCCACGTCAATAGGGCTTGAACTTCTCCTTAACAAATCGACAATTCTTCGAGCGTTCTTGCCGGACCCATCCTCGAGAATTGGGACATAAACGTCTTGAACGAATTCTCTCGCGCTTGGATTCAGCCGTGCCGGATCCCCATCGAGGAGTCCAGAAGTACGGGCCGGCACGGTGTACAGGCCCCATAGCCCGTAGATTTTCTGGTTCCCTAGAATCTGATGGGCGCGACCGTCAGACAGCGTTATCCGCGACCCTTCAGATAGGTTCTTTCGGACGCGTTCAGTCCCGCGAAACGCCCAGTCCTTGTTTTTCGCCGCGCGTGCATATGCAGCAAGCTGTTCCCATTTTAAGAAAGTCGCCAGCTCGGTCCCGGGACCCAGTTCTTCCGCAAGAAGCTCGGCAAAGTAGTAGCCAAGCAGTAGCGTAGTGAAATCTCTGGCGGAGTTGCTGACAGTGGTGAGGTTGCCAACTACATGCCGTCCCAGGCGCGTCCAGATGGGCTGAATTCCAAGGGGGTCGCGCGAACCCTTGACAGCAGCGCGGGAATCGAGGTCTGTCAGGAAGGGCGTTGTCAGCATTCTTTTGTCGCCTCTTGGCGATCGGACTTGGCAACATCTCGGTGCGAAAATGTTGATGACATAGCAGTGCGACAATGACGACAGCCGAATTGATTACGTCACTTTACATTGGAAAGGTTGGTGATCTCGGCTCACTCGACTTCGAACGCCTGGGTTCTAAACTTCAGCACTCTGCAGTTTTCCGTCACGGCGCGGACCACTGATTGGTCAATACCGTCAGGGACTTCGGCTTGAATCTCAATCGAAACTGTGACGCTCGCTTCATTAAGCCCTGTCAAATGGACCAGGACCTCCTGAGCGATGCGACCGGCATCGCGCCCGAGGCGGGTGGCATCCACGTCAACCACGCCATAGAAGCGCTTGGGCAGCTGCGGCACTGTGGAGGCTCGCTCGCCAGCAGTTCGACTTGCTTGCCCCTCGGCTGTCGAGGTAGTGGCAGTTGAGTTGGTGGTGCCCGGTGAATGCCCATTCCTCCGCCCATCTCTGCTTTCTGCAGCCGCTTCTGCCGCCAGTTGTTGGTCGGCTGCCTCCGATTTCACAACCGCGCTTCGCCCGTCCGAAACCACGCCATCCACCATTCCGGTGCGCAGGCCGACATATCGTCTCTTCTTGTCGTCAAAGTAATCCGCGTAGGCAAATCCCTCGCTCTTCCAGGTGAGTCGGCTCACACCATCCCGAATGGCCTCCAGCAGCACCTGCGGAGACTTCAGTCGCGGGAGATAGAGATATTGGCCGAAGTCCTCTACCAGTTGTTTCACCGAAACGCTCTCGCCTCGCCATAGCGGAACCCGATCAAGCTCCAATCGAAGAAGTGTTCCAGCGAGCTTCGTGGCAAGGCCGCCATCATTTATAAGTTTCTTCGACGCCCGAGGAGCAAGGCGATCGGCTCCCTGGAGTCGAACTTCCGTCCATTCAATGGGTGAATTGGGGTCACGGGTGCCGTCCCCGGAGACGGCCTGTCCTGGCACCAGCAGCCACTGATATGTCTCAGGCATTCGCTGCGCGACGGTTTCGTCCGCCTCCCTCGCCTTGGTGTTCGCCTGCTTGCTCTGGAATGGATCAAGGTTCAGCGACTCAGCCTCGTCCTTGATTGACTTCCATGCGAGATACTGTCGAACCGCTGCCTCCAATTCGGAAAGGCGGGTTCTGTCCGGCGCAAGAAAAACTAGCGCGTTGCGATTGAGCCTTGGGCTGGATCCTCGCCGCTCCAGCGTCTCCTTTACTGCCTGTATCGCCGCACTATCGAGCGACTTTGCAGCATGGGCCTGTTCCGGCCGAAGTATTACCAACTGGGCGTCCAACTCATCCGGAACGTCGGCGCTGCTTGGCGGACAGGCGCGAACTTTTACAAACTCCCCGCGATGGCTCTGCTCATCCCGTAGTCGTCGCATGACCTCTTCATGAACATCATCCGTGCGGCGTTCCAGTTGCGACGCCCGATCCTGGG
>CAYXEY010000176.1:8239-9282 GCA_964464105.1 uncultured Planctomycetaceae bacterium | reverse complement strand
ATGATCCCCGGCATGGCTTATCTCATTCGCCGCCTGATCGAGAACACGTCGAATGAGTCGTTCCTGCGGCAGAGTTTTTCAGGCGAGACACCCGTCGAGATGTTGCTGCGAAATCCCGCGGAGTCGGGCGACAGTGCCGCGATGTCGAATGCGCGTGATATCGCAGCCCGACCGGCGCGATCACTGGAACCCATTGGCCCGTATCACGTTCACCTTCAAGATCCCGACGACGACGAGTATCCCACCATGGAACCATTCGTGAATGAGCCGGATGTCGATTTGTCACGGCCCGAGGCCCGCGCCGCGCTGACCCAAGCGCTGAGCGATGTTCGAGGCCGTCTCGGTGCCGAGTACCCCGCGAAGATCAACGGCGAACTCGTCCGGTCGGGCGATTGGCATGCGTCGCGCAACCCCGCCGAGCCGCGCGAGATCATCGGACGCACGCTGCTCTCCGAGGCGACGCTGGTCGAAAAGGCGGCTTCGGCTGCTCGTGCGGGCTTTACTGCGTGGAGCCGGGTCAGCGCCAACGAGCGCGCGGGCATTCTCGATCATGCCGCCGACATGCTGCACGATCGGCTGAACGAATTCGCCGCATGGCAGATCCTCGAAGTGGGTAAGACCTGGCGCGAGGCACTGGGCGATGTCATCGAGGCGATTGACTACATGCGCTTTTATGCGCACGAGCTGCGGCGGCTCAGCGCTCGTCTTCGTCGCCGCGACTATCCGGGCGAGAGCAACGAACTGATCTACCAGCCGCGCGGCGTCGTCGCGGTCATCAGCCCGTTCTGTTTCCCCACGGCATTGCTCGCCGGTATGACCGCCGCGGCACTGGCCGGTGGAAACGCCGTCATCGTCAAGCCCGCCCGCGAGGCGTCGGTCTGTGCGGCCCTCTACATCGACCTGTTGCACGAGGCGGGCATTCCGGCTGCGGCTCTGCATTTTCTGCCCGGCGCGGGCGAGACCATCGGGCGCAGCCTTGCGAGGCATCCACAGGTGGACATGGTCGCCTTCACCGGCTCAACTGCGACGGGCGTCGAGATCAT
>CAYXEY010000176.1:0-8229 GCA_964464105.1 uncultured Planctomycetaceae bacterium | reverse complement strand
CGGACGCCGCACCATTTCCGGGCGAGATCGCATCCGCCATGTGGTCGCCGACATGAGCGGCAAAAACGCGATCATCATCGATGAAGACGCTGATCTCGACGAAGCGGTGCAGGCGACCATCGCCTCGGCCTTTGCGTATAGCGGACAAAAGTGCACGAGCTGCTCGCGCGTGATCGCGGTGCGCGGGGCCTATGCCGACTTTTTGTCGAAGCTCTCCAACGCCGCGTCGGCCATACGACCGGGCAACCCCGAGTCGCCGGGCACTTTCATGGGCCCGCTCATCAGCGCGGCCGCGGCCCAGCGCGTTCGGTCCGCGATTGAGGCGGGCAAGAAGTCCGCGCGATGCGTGCTCGAAGCCCGCACGCTGGCCGACGGCGCCGATCGCGAGGGCCATTACGTCGGTCCGGTCATCTTCGCCGACGTCAAGCCCGATGACGCCCTGGCCCGCGAGGAGATCTTCGGCCCGGTGCTCGCGGTGATGAAGGCAGAGTCTTTCGCCGAGGCGATTACATTGGCCAACGACAACCCGCATGCGCTGACCGGCGGAGTCTATTCGCGAACGCCGAGCCACATTGAACTCGCCAAGCAGTCTTTTTTCGTGGGCAATCTTTACGTCAATCGTCGCATCACGGCGTCGCGGGTCGATCGCCAGCCCTTCGGCGGGCACCGCATGTCGGGCTTGGGGGCCAAGACCGGCGGGCCGGACTATCTCAAGCAGTTCATGCTGTCACGAACGCTGAGTGAGAACAACCTGCGGCACGGCTTCGCTCCGGCGACGTCGGATCGCGAGGAGCGGTCGTCCCAGTTGCATCCTGCTCAAGCAGCCGGTCATTGATGCCGCTGCCTGGTAATCATGCGAATGTCGCTATCATTGAATTGACGGGTCAAAGTCGTCCGACGCGAAGCGACAACGGCCACACCACGCGCCTGCAACGGGCGGGCTCGCCCCATGCGGCAGTCATGTCCCGGCAGAATTGCTCATACGGTGTGCGACCCGCGACTTTTTCGAGTCCGCGCATCGCCGACCACGTGTCGACATATCCCAGCAATTGCGCGAGATTCCAGTCCGATTGCATATCGAACATCGGAGCAGTCACCTCGTCGAATGGAAAGGGCAGCGTGCGATAACCCTGTTGGATAATGTCCCGCTCTGGCGGCCAGTAGGGGCCGGCCACGTTGTCGTAAAAGTGGTCGAAACAGGCAGCGATGTCCGCGTCGAGGATGGACCTGCTATAAGCAATCAGGGCGATCGCGGCGCCTGAGCGGGTCACCCGGCGAACCTCGCTGTAGTAGGCGTCGATGTCGAACCAATGCGCAGCCTGTGCGCTCACCGCCAGATCGACGGATTCGGTCGCCAATCCGCACGACTCCGCCCGGGCGCAGCGATAGGTCACCCGCGGGTGTTGCTGGGCTTTGCCGAGCTGTTCCAGGCTTGCGTCCGTCGCCTCTACTCGGTCGAAATGCAATGCCAATTGCACGGACAAATGTCCGGATCCACAGCCGCAATCCCAGGCCACGGCGGGCTGTGCCGGTAATGAGGACAAATAGACTGCCAACTCCGATGGGTAGGACGGCCGGAATCGGGCATAATCTGATGCCGTGGATGAGAAATGGTCCTTAAACGAACTTGAAACGGCCATATCGGCTGAATCTTAGCGACTGAATCCGGATGGCCATGGGCGCGCTGCCGGATTGCGATGCATCGGGATGGACGTTGCCGCCCCGAATCAGTCGCAATAACAAGCCCGCTTTCTTGACTTTCCTAAGCAAAACTGGCTTAATGGATTCTCGGAGTACCGGAGGCGTCTTCGAGCGTGCCCGGGTCAAGGGAGACTGGCTGGCCCAGAACCATCGGTCCAGTCCCAAGTCAGTTGTTTTTGTCGGGGGCGCTTTCGGAATTTAATCGACGGATGTCGTGCCTGGATCGCCGGAGGCTTTGGTTTTTCCGCGGTCCATTGGAGTGGTGAGCCCGCCATATGGGTTTGCCTCCTGGGAAAATAGAGCGCCGGCGCTGACGCCTGCGCGAAACAGAGTAGGACAATTCGGAGGAAGAACTGTATGAAGAATCGTTTCTCAATTTGTCTGACAGCAGCTCTGGCAATGGCTGCCGGCGTCCAGTTGACGCAGGCGACTATTGTCATGGATCAGTTGGGCCCGGACCGCGCGGCGCAAAACAACGGCACTGCCAACGCCAGCCAGGATTTTGAGGCGGCGAATAACGCGTTCGACGTGGCCGTCATCGACGACTTCACCTTGACCGGTGCCTTCCAACTTGACACGATTGAAGCGGTCTTTCAGGGATATGGAACCGCCTTCACGGCTGCGAAATTCACGGACGGATCCATTACGGGCTATCGCGTCGAAGTCTACAGCTCTGCGGCCGCGGCCCTTGCGAACCTGACGGGCGATGTCGCCAGCGTGCTCATTCCAAGTGCCAGTGCCACGATGAGCGTGCCCTGGGTCGCGGCTCAGCCGCTGTCCGGCGGAGTGACCTTGACGGTCAGCTCGATTCCCGCGCTCAACCTGGCTGCGGGAACCTATTGGATCGGCGTCATCCCGGTGATGAACTTCACTGGCAACGGACAAATCGGAGCGAAGCCGTCGAGCTTCGCTGGCATTCCCGGCAATTCGAATTCGCGGCAGGTGAATCCCGGCGGCGGTTTCGCCATTCCCGGCAACGTCAACGTGCTGAACACCAACATCGCCCTGCGAATCAATGGAACTTCGGCGGCCTCGATTCCGCCGTCGTTGATCGGCTCGTCGACTCCGACGGGCGTATTTGCCGGCGAGAACCTCTCGCTCACCGCGGTCGTCACTCCGGGCGAGAATCCCGCCGGTTCGGGTCATGCCGTCACTGTCGATCTGACTCAGATCGGCGGCGGCGCCAACGTGGCCATGACCGACAGCGGCGATAACCTCACCTTTACCCTGGACGTTGTCGTCGGCGCAACGCCGCCCTGCGGCAACATCGTGCTTCCGGCGACGGTGACCGATGCCCAGGCGCGATCGGGCAATGGCAACATCCCGGCTCAGACGCTGACTCCCATCACGCCGACGCCCGGCGCGGTTCCGGAGAATGAGCCGGCTTGCGGTCTTCCCACGGACAACACCAACGGCGGTTGCAATTCCGATCCCGACGTCTTTATGAACATCAACTGCGGCGACACGATTTCCGGCACCGTTCGCGCCGATGCCGCTGCCCGCGATACGGACTGGTATCAGTTCACGCTGACCGGTTCGACCGTGATGAGCTGGACCGCGATCGGTCAGTCTGATCTGGTCATCGGGTTCATTCGCGATACGGCCAACCTGGCCACCCCGCCGGTATGCGGCAGCACGACGCTGGCCGTCAATCCGGCAGCCATCGTCACGCCATGCAATTGTGGAACTGTGTCGGTCACCCTCGGGGCGGGAACATGGTGGGCGTTTGTCTCCACGCCGTTTGCACAGATCCCCTGCGGTCGCACCTATGAAGCCACGCTTCGCTGCGGCGGCGCCTGTGCGGGCGATGTGAACCTGGACGGCGAACGCGATGGTCGCGACGTGCACTCATTTGCTTCGTCATATCCGGCATGCTTCGCCGGCTCGGTGAACAACTGCACCAGCTGCCTCGCAGCCGATATCAATGGCGACAATCAGTTCACCACCGCCGACGTGACGGAACTGGTGACCCTGCTCCTCGCTGGCGATCCCTGTCCGTAAGCGATTGCCCGGATAAAGTGCTTGTTAATCGACCCCTGTCTTCGCAAGAAGGCAGGGGTCTTTTTTTTTGCGATGTGAACGTCGATGTGGTTTCGAGGCTCCGGCCAATACGGGAATCCGGCCTGATGCGTGAGGATCGCTCACGATGGCCCGGTCTTTCTATAATCCCTCCTGATGTCGCGAGTCGAATCCAAATCCCGGCCGGCCCGCGCGGCGGCGCTGCCGTTCGATCCGGCCGATGCGGTCACCGGTCGCATCGCGACCGTGGTCATGATCTCGCCGCTTGAGCGGGCCTATTCGTATCGCATTCCGCCCGAGCTGGCGGATCGGGTGTTGCCCGGCGTTCGTGTGATGGCGCCGCTCGGTCCGAAAGATCGACCGACCCTCGGGTTCTGCATCGACACGAGCGTGGGACCATGGACCACGGCGGCCAAGTCGGTCTTGTCCGTGGTGGATGAGCGGCCGCTGCTGTCCGCGGCGATGCTCAAACTCGGGCATTGGATCGCGCGGTATTACGCCTGTCCGCTCGGGCGAACGTTGCATCTCATGGTGCCGGCAGCGGCGAAGGCAGGGGCCGGGCGACGAGGCGTAAAGTGGGTGTCGGTGCCGCTTTCGTCGGCGACTCTTGAAGATCATCAAGCGTGCCAATCCGATGGCGTGAAGAAGCCGAAGCCGTTCACGGCTCGCCAGGCCAACGTGGTGAATCTCGTCCGGGCCGCGGGCGGATCGATGCAGATGGCGGATCTGCTGCGCGCGGCGTCAGTCGGTCCCGCGGTCATCACCGGGTTGGCCCGCACGGGCAAGCTCGTCCTGGAATGGCGCGATCCGGCCCCAGTCGATCCTGAAATCAAGTCAAACATCGAGATTCCGCCGTTCGAATTGAACGACGATCAGCGCGTCGCCGTCTCAGCGTTGACTCAGGCGGTCGATAAGTCAGCCTTCGGCGTTCACGTGCTGTTTGGCGTGACCGGCAGCGGCAAGACCGAGTGTTACATGCGTGCGATTCAGCGGGCCCTTGAGCTGGGCCGGCAGGCGATCATGCTGGTCCCCGAGATCGCATTGACCACGCAGATCGTTGCGCGTCTGAAGGACCGCTTTCCGCGTACGGCCTTCCTGCACAGCAACATGGGAGACTCGGCCCGTGGACGCATGTGGCGGGCCGTCGCGTCCGGCGAAATCGATCTCATCGTCGGCACGCGCAGCGCTGTCTTCGCGCCCTGCCGCGCGCTGGGGCTGGTGATCGTCGATGAGGAGCACGAGAGCGGATACAAGAGCCAGTCCGCCCCGCGCTATCACGCCCGCGACGTCGCCATCGCCCGCGGACAATTCGAGGGCGTGCCGGTCATCCTCGGGTCTGCCACGCCTTCACTGGAAACGTGGCACAACATCAACAAGAAAAAACACTACAGTCTCTTATCGCTGCCGCGCCGCGTTGGCGGGCTGGCCATGCCGACCGTGAGCCTGGTGGACATGCGGGTTGAGCATCGCGAGCGCCGCGGGGTGCACCTGCTTTCGCGCGAAATGGAGAACCGGCTGGCCGCCACGCTCAACAAAGGCGAGCAGGCCGTGCTGCTGCTGAATCGCCGCGGATACGCCAGTTATCTGCACTGTCCGCGCTGCGATACCGCCGTGGTCTGTCCGCACTGCTCGGTGCGCATGGTGCTGCACAAGACCACGCAGCAGGCCCATTGCCACTATTGCCACGCCCGTCTGGTTGTACCCAGTCGCTGCGCCATGAGCGGCTGCGGCGGACCGGTGGTGCGCTTCGGCATGGGCACGCAGCGCGTCGAGGAGGAATTGCGGACGAAGTTCCCGGCGTCTCGCGTGCAGCGGGTCGATTCGGACTCGATGAACAAACCCGAGCAATTTCACGCCGCCTTCGACGCCTTCCAGCGGCGCGAGTGCGACATCCTCATCGGCACGCAGATGATCGCCAAGGGTCTCGATTTTCCGTTTGTCTCATTCGTCGGCGTGGTCAGCGCTGACACGGCCCTGTCGGCCGGCGAGGGCGACTTTCGCGCCGAGGAGAAGACCTTCCAGCTCGTTCTGCAGGTCGCCGGGCGCAGCGGCCGCGGCAGCGTCGGCGGACACGTCGTCGTGCAGACGTTCGCGCCTGACTCGGAGGCTGTTCGACACGCCGTCGCCGGCAACTACGAGAACTTCGCCATTCACGAGATGGAGCAGCGCCGCCTGCATGGCTTGCCGCCTTGCACGCGAATGATCCGCATCATTCTCTCTGATTCGCGCATGACCAGGTTGACCCGCGGGGCTGACGAACTGATCGAGCGCCTGAAGGAAACGCTGGCGCGGGTGAATGTCCGTGCGACGTTCTCCGATCCGCGGCCCGCGCCGATCGAGCGACTGCGCGATGCCTATCGCTATGAAGTGATCCTCACATTCCAAGGGCCGAATGCGCTACTTGCGGGGCTGGATGCCTTTCGAGCCGAAGGCGCGCTGTCGGCTCGCACGCAGGGCATCGTGGTCGATGTCGATCCGGTCGCCATGCAGTAGTCGCGCGTCCTCATCGCGGACGCTGGCATGCGAATTCCAAAAACAATGTTGGACTATTGCCCACCCAATGGGAATAGTTCCAGTGGACATTGTTCCCGGTCCTGCGTGATGACCGGCGTTTTCACGGCGTGCGTGCGGATCGCGCGCTAATATCAGTCGCTCCGGTCCTGGCATGGTGCTTGCAGGCGGGGCGGTTGGTGCGATCGCTCCGGCGCGGGGCGTTCATTCTCGAATTCTCAGACATTGAAATAACACGAAAGCGAGCGCGGTCATGCTCTCCTCCCTGCTCGAAGTCTTCGTCTATGGGCTTCTCGTCGCCATCAACTCCCCAACGATCGGCGACGCCATCGTTCGCGTCTTAAACCCGTTCTATGAGCTGCTGCTCAGCATCGGGCTGTAAGAGGCTGGTATCCGTTCTCAGTCGTCAGGGATCAGTCTGTCGAACTGATAACTGAAAACCGACGACTGATAACTGTAGGCGGCTTGCTAAAACGTTTTATCTACCCGAATCTTTGACATTTCGCTCAGGTCCGTTATCCTGTGGCGCATGTCAATTCATCGCATTATCGATTCGGATCCGGTTGAAACGCAGGAATGGGTGGACTCCCTGGCGGCTGTTATTCAAGCCGCAGGTCCGGAACGCGCCAAGTTCCTGATGACCACATTACGCGATTGGGCCCATGCCAATGGCGTGCCGGCGCCTTTCAACGTCAACAGCCCCTTCATCAACACGATCCCACGGGACCGCCAGCCGCAGTATCCCGGCGATCGCGCGATTGAGCGGCGCATCAAGAGTTTCGTCCGCTGGAATGCCATGGCCATGGTCGTCCGGGCCAACCGCCGTTCACAGGGCATCGGCGGACACATCTCGACTTTCGCCAGCAGCGCGACGCTCATGCAAGTGGGCATGCACCACTTCTTCCGGGCCCACACGGCGGAGAAGGCGGGCGACCAGGTCTACTTTCAGGGCCACGGCGCGCCGGGCATTTATTCGTATGCCTATTTGGAAGGCCGGCTGACCGCAACCCAGTTGCACAACTTCCGCCGCGAGATGGCCGAGGGCGGCGGGCTTTCGAGCTATCCGCACCCCTGGCTCATGCCTGACTTCTGGGAATTTCCCACTGTATCGATGGGACTCGGCCCGATCTCGGCAATCTACCAGGCGCGCTACAACCGCTATTTGCAGGATCGCGGACTGACCGACACGTCGGGAAGCCGCGTGTGGGCCTTCCTCGGCGACGGCGAGATGGACGAGCCGGAATCGCTCGGCGCCATCACGCTGGCCTCGCGCGAGGGGCTGGACAATCTGACTTTTGTCGTCAATTGCAATCTGCAGCGACTCGATGGTCCGGTGCGCGGCAACGGCAGCATCATCCAGGAACTGGAAGCGGCCTTCCGCGGCGCCGGCTGGAACGTCATCAAGGTGCTGTGGGGCGATGACTGGGATCCTCTTTTTGAAGCCGACGAGGATGGTTTGCTGCGCCAGCGCGTGCAAAACGTGGTCGACGGCCAGTGGCAGAAGTACACCGTCGAGAACGGCGCGTACATTCGCGATCACTTCTTCGGAACTGATCCGCGCTTGAAGGCCATGGTGGCCCACCTCGATGACCACGCGATCACCCGGCTGCGCCTCGGCGGACACGATCCTGCCAAGGTGTATGCCGCATTCAAATCTGCAACTGAACATCAAGGCGCGCCGACGGTGATTCTCGCTCGCACCATCAAGGGCTACGGCCTGGGCGAGGCCGGCGAGGGCCGCAACGTCACCCACCAGCAGAAAAAACTCAACGAAAAGGAGCTGCGCGACTTCCGCGACCGGTTCAATATTCCCGTGTCCGACCGAGAGGTGCTGGACGCCCCGTTTTATCGCCCGCCCGATGGCAGCCCGGAGCATCGTTACCTGCTCGAATGCCGGGCCGCGCTGGGCGGTTCGGTCCCGCGGCGGCTGGTTCGCGTGCAGCCGCTCGAAACGCCGGGCGAAAAGGTCTTTTCCGAATTCGACGAGGGCAGCAAGGG
>CAYXEY010000175.1:5166-9325 GCA_964464105.1 uncultured Planctomycetaceae bacterium | reverse complement strand
CGTTGTGATGCCGGTGAGATCGGACCCCGCCTGCGGTTCGGTCACGCCATGCGCGCCGACCCATTCACCCGTGGCCAGCTTGCGAAGGTAGCGAGCTTTCTGATCTTGGCTGCCCGCGACATGGAGCGGTTCAACCACGCCGAAGACGTGCGCACAGATGGCAGTGAGCAGCCCCATGCGGCGGCAGCCCTGGCCGAGGCCTTCCATCATGGCCACGAATTCGGCGAGGGTTTGACCCTTGCCGCCGCGTTCGCATGGGATTGTGGCGCCCGTTGCGGTCAGCGCGCGGCATTTGTTCCATCCATCGCGATCGAAGACGGGATTGATTTCGCCGGTTGTCAATTCTCGTCGCGCGAAGGCCAGGGCTTCCTCGCGCGCGGTCGCCTGCGATGCAGAGAGGATCGAATCCATCATGCAAAGTGTCACCGGATTGGGCCCGATCGGCCAACAAATCGGCACTTGAAATCACCCCGGCAGGCCGCATTCGGCAGGCCGCTGAAAACCGGCAAACAATTCTGCACGTATCAACGGTTAAATCTCGCCCCAATCGGCACTTATAGGCTTGCGGTACACCCCGCCAGCGGCGACAATATCGAAATCAGGAATTGGGCCATCTGGCTCGCAAAACTGGCCCGCCGACGCACCCTCGCGACGGCGGCCATCTGAAATGAGGAACCATGGCTGATAACGCCATTCAATCCCGGCCGCCGGGCACGCCGCCCGTCCCCGAAATGGAAAACCCGGTCGTTCCACCCGCCACGCATGCCTACGACGCCGACAGCATCAAGGTGCTCGAGGGCATGGAGGCGGTGCGCAAGCGTCCGTCGATGTACATCGGCGACACGGGTCTGCATGGTCTGCATCACCTCGTTTGGGAAGTGGTCGACAACGCGGTCGATGAGGCGCTGCAGGGTCACTGCAAGAACATCGGCATCAAGATCAACGCCGACGGCAGCTGCGCCGTCACTGATGATGGTCGCGGCATCCCCGTCGAAGTGAAGCGCGTTCCCGAGGATCCGCGCATCGACGGCAAGAGCACGCTCGAAATCGTGCTCACCGTGCTGCACGCCGGCGGCAAGTTCGATCGCGACAGCTACGCGATCTCCGGCGGTCTGCACGGCGTCGGCGTCAGCGTGGTCAACGCATTGTCTGAAACTCTGACTGTCGAGGTGCAGCGCGGCGGCAACGTCTATCAGATGAAGTTCGAGCGTGGCAAGGCCGTGAGCGAGCTGGAGACCATCGGACAGACCAAGCACACCGGCACGCGCGTCGAGTTCATGCCCGACAGCGAGGTCTTTGCCGATGTGAAGTTCCGTTCGGAGATTCTGATCGCCCGCTTGCGCGAGCTGGCTTATTTGAACGAAGGCCTGCGCATCACCTTTGCGGACGACCGCGACGGCCGCAAGGAAGAGTTCTGCTTCGCCGAGGGCATTCGCTCGTTCGTGGATTACATGAACGAGGGCAAGGAGCCGCTGCACAAGGTGCAGGTGCTCAGCGGACGCGACGAGGAGACCGGCACGGGCTGCCAGGTCGCCTTTCAGTTCAACAACAGCTACAACGAGAACATCCTCGCCTTCGCCAACAACATCAAGAACCGCGACGGCGGCACGCACCTGTCGGGCTTTTTCACCGCGCTCACACGCACGCTCAATGCCTACGCCAAGAGTTCCAATCTGCTCAAGGGCGACTTGCAGCTCAAGGGCGAGGATTGGCGTGAAGGTCTGACGGCGGTGGTGTCGGTCAAGGTCCGCGAGCCGGACTTCCAGGGTCAGACCAAGGACCGACTGATGAACACGGAGGTCGATACCTTCGTGCAGCAGACGGTCAACAAGCAACTGGGGCACTGGCTCGAAGAAAATCCGGGCGACGCCAAGAAGGTCGTCAACAAGGGCATCGCTGCCGCAGCCGCGCGAGAAGCCGCGCGCAAGGCCCGTGAGGCGACGCGCAAGAGCGCCCTGTCCAGCGGCGACTTGCCGGGCAAGTTGTGGGATTGCCGCAGTCGCGACCCCGATGAAAGCGAATTGTTTCTGGTCGAGGGAGATAGCGCGGGTGGCTCCGCCAAGCAGGGCCGCGAGGCCTACAACCAGGCGATTTTGCCGCTCAAGGGCAAGATCCTCAACGTCGAAAAATCGCGGATGGACAAGATCCTCAGTCACGAGGAAATTCGCACCATCATTCGCGCGCTCGGCTGCGGCGTGCCGACCAGCGAGGACTTCGATCCGTCGAAGTGCCGCTACGGCAAGATCATCATCATGACCGACGCCGATGTGGACGGCAGCCACATCCGCACCCTGCTGCTCACCTTCTTCTTCCGGCACATGCGTCCGCTCATCGACAAGGGTCTGATTTACGTCGCGCAGCCGCCATTGTACTTGCTCAAGCGGGGCAAGAAGGCCGAGTTTGTCTTGAACGACTCGATTCTGGAACGCAAGCTGGCCGACTGGGGCCTGGCGACGGCCAAGCTTTCGGTGCGAGTCCTCGGTTCCGACGGACAGCCGACCGGTCAGGAGAAGACCGTGACCGGCGACGAGTTGCGCGAGCTGGTGCGCGTGCTGGATGAGATTTCGCAGGCCTCGCGGATGCTGGCCCGGCGCGGCATCGACTTCGCGCATTTCGTAAAGACGCAGCGCGGGCCCGGCGGCGCATTGCCGCGCGTGCGGGCGGTCGGCGTGGAAGGCGAGAAGTTTCTTCTGGATGATGCGGCTTTCAATCAATATCGCCGCGAGTTGCAGGCGCGCATCGGCGAGCTTGAAGTGCTCGACGGCGGCTTGAGCGGCGGACGCGACGGCGAATCCGAGAGTACGTCTTCCAAGCTCTATCGCCATGAACTGGCCGAGTGCAAAGCGCTGGAGAAGAACCTGCGCTGGATCGAGGAGCACGGCCTGACCTTCGACGACTACTTCGCCAAGCGCGAGGAACTGGTCACCGGCGAATTGCCTCCGGCCAAGTTCGTGCTGCATGGCGACGAAAATCACTCGACCGATCTCGACAGCCTGCGGCACGTGGCCCAGGCGGTGCGCGATCTGGGCGGACGCGGCTCGACCGTGAAACGCTTCAAGGGTCTGGGCGAAATGAACGCCGACGAATTGTGGGACACCACTCTCGATCCGTCGCGGCGGCAGCTCCTGCTGGTCAAGATCACCGAGGACCAGGGCGACGCAGAGCAGCTTGAAATAGACGTGCGTTCGGCCGATCGCATCTTTTCGATCCTGATGGGCGACGACGTGGAAACGCGACGCGGGTTTATTGAGGCGAACGCGATTCACGTGCGCGATCTGGATATCTGATTCGCGATTTCATAGGTGCAGAGACGTGCGGTCTTAAGGCCGCGAAACACGTTGGGGGCGTGCCGTCCGGGGGTGTCGCTTCGCTCCACGCCCCGGCTACTGGCGACCACGCCTTCGGCGTGAACGAGCGCGGCATCGATCCACGGCGGCATGAAGCCCGACAACCCCGATTACGACAGCAGTATTGGCAGTGCCTCGGTGGGCGGCGGTCCTGGCGCGCCGATCCAATCTCGGCATCGCATTGCCCTATGGTATGAACGCGCCCGGCGCCCGGCGATCATTGTCGCGGGGTTGATTTTCATCCTGTACGCACCCTTCGTCAGCGGCGGGTTCGTCATCGACGATCATCGCATCCTGCGGCACCTTGAGGAATACGATCGCGGCGAGCGCCCGCGGCTCGATCTCTACAAGTTTCTCGGCGGCGGCGAGGAAAACCGGCGGCTGCGGGCCGAGGGCTGGTATCCGTGGTGGCTGGCCGACGAGGTGCGATATCGCCATTTACGCCCGGTCTCCGAGGCGTTCATCTACGGCGAGTTCAATGTCTTCGGCCGGCAGGCCATCGGCTATCGCCTGGTCAATCTCGCGTTTTATGCAGCGGGATGCGCGCTGCTGATGCAGTTATTCCGCAAGGTGGGTGGCGATGAACGATTGGCCCGCTGGGGAGGCGTGATTTTCGCGGTCGCGGCATCGCATGCCATACCGGTCGTGTTCGTGTCGGCCCAGTGCGACTTGTTGGCGCTCACCCTGGGGCTGGGCGCGATGCTGCTGGCCATCCGGTTCATTCACACGGGCGTCGTCTTGAATCTCGTCGCCGCGGCGGCGCTCTTTGCTTTGGGCATGGGCACCAAGGAGGCGATCCTGGCGATCACCAC
>CAYXEY010000175.1:0-5156 GCA_964464105.1 uncultured Planctomycetaceae bacterium | reverse complement strand
CGCTGGCCTACTGGCTGGTGGCCCGCAATGTGCCGGGCGCGGGGCGTCGGGCGATCACATCCAGCGGCGTATTCGCGTTGATCGGCCTGACATTCCTGGGCTTCTACATCCGCGGCGGTTTCGGTTCGAACGCCTCAGTCATGCTCGACCCGGCCCATGCTCCGGTCGACTATCTCATCTCCATGCCTGGCCGCGTGGTCGTGCTGCTGGTCACCTGGTTCATTTCGATCAACCCATTTGTCTTTTATTTCCGTCCCGAATGGATGATCGGGCTGTACGTGTACGGGGCGGTCGGCGGCATTGCGCTTTTGTTCATTCTGCATCAACTCTGGAAGCATCATCGCCGGCAGCGCGGTGTGGCCACGATGGCTTTGTGGACCCTGCCATTTCTGCCGCTGCTCGCCTGCACCGTCCCGGACGATCGGATCATGATGCTGCCGGGCATCGGCCTCACCTATCTCGCCGCGGCCTGGGTGACGCGTCCGAATGCCAACGGCTCGCTGCGTTTGCAGACCATTCCCGGTGTGCTGTTCATCAGTTCGCAGATTGTGGCCACGCTGGTCGTCGCCGGCATCATGGGTTGGATCGGTCAGGACAGTCGCCGCGTGCTGGAGAGCGCGGCATTGCATGCCAATTCACAAAGAGTGTTCGTGCAGGGTGACGGCAGCGGGAGTACAGCGGAAGTCTATTTGGACAAGTTTATTTTCTTCGTGAACGCAGCCCAGGATTTTCAACCGCTCTTTGCCCAGGATGCCATGCGCGCGCTGCCGCATGGAAAGGACCTGCGCGTAACGTTTCTGACGGACGTGCCCGAGCCGAGCGTTGAGAGGATAGACGATCACATGCTGCGAATTTCAGCTGCCGGACGCGGCATGCTGGGGCGATTCCTCGGACAAATGGGCCGAGTGCGCGGACGGCCGCGGCGTATTGGCGACGAATGGGACGCGGGTGAATTCAGGGGCCGGATTACGCGCATGCAGGGAGAAGACGTGCGCGAGGCAGAGCTTGTGTTCAAGAAACCCCTTGAAAGCCCCGAGTACATCTTCATGCGCTCGACTGTCCGGGGTCCGTCGGAGCTTTTCAAGTTGCCGCCTGCTGCTGAATCCAGGTGATGCTGATCAGGGTCTGAATGACCCGATCAAGGCCTGTTCAGTCCGACTTGCGAGTCATCCAATCGAAGTCATCATCGCCCGGGGGCGTGGAGCTCGTCGGCGTGGCGGGTCGAACGCCATGCGCAGTGGTGCGAGCGCCGCGGCGCAGAGCCAGCCAGACGAAGGCCGCGATGGCCGTGAGCGTGAGAATCAGATACTGCGAGTTCTTCGATGAACCTGTGGTGGGAGACGCACTGCCGCTCAACAATTCGGTGACCGGCGTCAAACTTCGCGCTACCAGCAGCGGACCGAAACCGGACTCGCCGCCGGTGGTCTGAAATGCTCGCACCTTGATGAAGTAGCCCGTCGCGCGAATGCTGGAGCGAATCGGGATGTGATCGACCGATTCGGTGGTGACCACGGCGGCCAAGGCCCGCGTGCCGGCCACGGCAATTTCGCATTGGTGCAGCGGGCTGGGCACATCGCGGTTGGCCACGCTCCAACTCCACTTGGCGACAAGGGTGCCTTCGATGGTCGCCGGGCGCCCGCGATAATCGTTGGGTCGTTCGAGCAGGAATTTGAGGGGGGTGATCCCATCGACATGCGCGGGATTGTTGGTCGACTCACTGGCAGACGAGCTGCCAGTGGCACCCTTCAATGCTCGCGATCCCTCTGGGGTCGTAACATATCGACAAAACCAGTAAAACCCCGGATCGTCGAAGCTGAGCACGTTGTCGCGCACGTTTGAGAGCAGCCGCAGGCCGTGTTCGAGCGAGTCGCTTGTCGATGCGGAAGTTGGAGGCGAAATCTCGGAATCAGGTTGAGCGGAAAGAAATGCACTTGCACCAAGGATAATCGCGATCTCAAGAATGAAGTACGCAAGTCGAATCATGGCGACTCCGCCGGCGCGCTGGTCGCCATGGCCGAGGCCTCGTCGTGCAACTGATTCAATCGTCCCTGCCAGGGCGCGCCGCCGAGGTCGGGATAGTAGGCCCGTTCGGTTTCGATGCCCTTGACCACATCGGCGGCATGGCCGTGGCGAAGCTGATGCCGCAGCCAGTGATATCTCGCCTCCCAATATTCAGCGGGCGAGCGATCGCGCAGGCCCTCGTCGCTGAGCAGCAGCGACCACAGCCGTTCGGCCTCGTCGGCATCCTTGGCCTGCAAGATGCCGGAGCGGCTCGCGGCCTCCTGTTCGTGAAGTTGCGCCGCGGTGCGAATGTATGCGCCATTCTCGGGGGCTTCGCGCATGAGATCGCGCAGCACCCGCAGGGCTTCCTCGCGCTGCTGCGCCGCCAGGAGTGTCTTGGCCAGGCTGAAACGCACGGCCGGGCCATACGCACGACGGGTGTCTTTCTCTTCGACCCATCCGAGCAATTGTCGCAGTACGGCGACCGTGTCTTCGGCCATCGAGCGGGCGTCGTTCAGGCGTCCGGCGGCGCGGAGGCGGTCGACCTGGCTCTCCATCTCGACGGCCAGTGAGGTGAGCATCGCGCCGATGTCCGAGCCGGGCGCGGCTTCCATGTATTCGCCGAGAGCCGTGGCCGCCTTTTTCAGGTCGCCCTGGCCACGCAGGCAGCGGATACGCAGGGCCAGCGATCGCGCCGTCGGCGGCAGCATTTCGAGGAGCTTGAGTCCCGCTTCGTAATCGCCGACGTCGGGGCGGGCCATGATTTCGACGGCCGTCAATCTCGCAGCATCGATGGCCTCAAGCCGCTTGTCCTTGGGCTGGTAGGGCGGGGCATCGGGCGCTGAAAGCCGCTCGGCCAGTTGTATGAAGGCGGCGACGGCGGCCATGCCGGTCGACTTGCGCGTGGCTGCATCGACTGACGGTGCGAGCCGATCGAGCAGCTTGATGGCGCAGCCGGCGCTGTTGCGTCGCGCGTTCCAGTAATGCTCCGACGCGGGGCTCACTTTTTCGTAATTCAATCGCGCCGCCGATAGATCGCCAAACTCCTCCCAGGCCAGTCCGGCAATCCAGGAAGCCTCGTCGGCCAACGGGTCCTTGGTCCACAGGCGGGCGAATCGTGTGGCTGATTCGGCGAGGGCCTTGTAATCGTTCGGTTCGCCCGAGGCCTTGGCGATCTGCCGCCGGCAGCGCATGGCCGATTCAGCCGCCTGTCGCGCGACCGCGGCGTCTCTCATTTCAGAGGCGGCCAGGAACTGATCGGCGGCCTCGCGCTTCTTGTCGAGATGATAGAGACAGACGGCGAGATTGAAGGTGGCCGTGGGGCGATCGCGGTCGGCATCGGGCCCGGTCTTGGTCAGGATCGACCGCAGGATCTTTTCAGATTCGCCGTATTTCTTGTCGGCCATCAACTGGCGGGCCTGGGTGCGCAGTTCGGCGACGGTGCGATGCTCGGGCCCGCGCGGTCCGCCGGCAATGGCATCGAGATAGACCTGGGTGAGATCGGCCCAGCTCTCGCCGCCTTCGGCCACCGCAGTCAATGCCTCGGTGGCCGACTTCTGCAGGGCGGCCTTGTCGGAGCCGGGTGCATCGGCCTCGGCCATGAAGGCGTAGGCCCGCAGGATCGGGGCGAGACGAATGTAAAAATCAGCACCGGCGTCTTTCCCGTCGCGGCCCTTGCTGGGCACGGCCGAAAGGGCCAGGGCCTCCTTGCGGGCGCTCTCGAAACGGGCGGCTGCGATGTACATGCGGATCTTTTCGAAGCGCGCTCTGACCGTCAGTTCGGTCGGGGCTGTCGAATCAGCCACCTTGTCAAAGACCGCCTCGGCTTCTTCGAAGCGCTTCAGCGCTCGCAGGGTCAGGCCCGAGCCGAGCAGGGCGTTGTAGCGCGTCGGGCCATCGCTGGTCTGGCGAGCCAGCGCGTCAAAGGTCTGCAACGCGGCGCTCAGCTGTTTGTCGCGATCGTCGCCGGTGATGCCGCCGACCTGGTCGAGGTAAACAACCGCCCAGGCGGAGTTGAAGTCGCGCCGCTGGGCCAGCCGGGTGATGAGTTGGGTGATGCCCAGAAGCAGGTAACGCTCTTCGTCCGTCCGGAGATTGAGCATCAAGTCGTCGAGCGTGGCCTTCGCATCGCGATAAATGGACACGGCCTGCAAGAGTCGTTTCTGCAGCCGCTCGCGGGGAAAAGCGAGCCCGCTGGTGATCTCGAAGCGATCGAGATCGGGCACGATCCAGTGTCGCAGGATCATGTCGGCCCATTCGACGCGGGCCTCCGCCAGCAGCAGCCGATGCCGCTCATCCCTGGTGAAGAGCGACTGCTTTTCAAGTTGCAACAGCTCGCGATAGGCTGCCTCGGCGGCGACGAAGAACTTGTCACGGTCCGCGGACTCTTTCGACTGCAGCGCCGCCTGCAGGGCAGCGCGGGCGACATGGATGCGATGCTGCGGGGCGAGTTTGGCGACCACGGCTTCCATCAACTCGGGCATGCCGCGAAGGGTCAATTCCTCGATGAGCCGCTGCGTGTCGCGCGGGAGACGCTCGTCGGTCTCTTCAAATTTGGTTGGATCGGCAGGTTGGGCGCGGGCGATCGCCGAAGCGACGGATAGAAAAATCAGAACTACCAGGCTCAACACGCAGCTACGACAGGACCGGCCATTGGCCGGTTCCACACAGGAGACACTGCTCACCTTGACGTGCATCATGCGCATTGACATCACGGCTCCGTCGGAGCGTTCGCCGGGGCCGGCCCGGAGTTCAATGCGAATTGTATGTTGGAAAAGCCGGCCCGCACGCAGGCGTCCATGGCCGAGATGAGATTCTGATATTCAACCGTCGGCTCAGAACTGATCACCACCCGACCGGTCGGGTCGGCCCCGGCGGCGCGTTTTTCATCCATGAAGGCACGAAGCGCCGCGAAAGTCTGCGCCGGAAGCTGCTTCTCCATGACCAGAATCTTGCAAGCGCCTTTGCGATCGGAATCCTCACGCAAAGCGATGCGCACCACGGGGATGACCGACACGACGGATGCTCCCCCCGGGCCGACCTGGGTGGGAAGCTGCGTGGGCAGCGCGCCTTCGGAGAGGGCGAAGCTGGTGCCGAGCATGAAGAAGATGAGGATGCACATGACCACGTCCACCATCGGGGCGAGGTTGGGCATT
>CAYXEY010000174.1:0-9326 GCA_964464105.1 uncultured Planctomycetaceae bacterium | reverse complement strand
AGGAATCGGACGGCGCGAGTTCTTCGGCGGAATGCTGCTGGCCAGCATCGCCTGGTGGACGCTGGCCGATGAGGCGATCCGCGCATGGGTGTCGAGCCGGTCGGTGGCCCTCGGGCTGCGCATCGCGCTTTGCGTAATGGTGCTTATGTTCTGCACCCCGGTCATCGGCATGGTGCTGCTCGGGCGTATCCCCTCGATGGCCTCATGGCCTATTTTCTTCACCAGTCTATTTCAGTTGTGGCACATGACGCTGTTCGTGGCCGCGCCGATTGCCACGGTGGTGGGGTATGTGATCTGGGGCATTTGGCTGATGCGGAAGCAGCAGGGCTTCATTCCGATTACCGGGCACGCCAACGAACAACTCCATGAAATTGCACCAGCGCCTCCCGCGACCGACTTTTCAAGTCGACGCGAGTTTCTCAAAACCGTCGGCATCATGACGCCGGTCGTCAGCACAGCCGCGCTGGGCATCAAATACGGCGCGCAGTATGGCAAGTTCGCCGTGAACAGATACGACCTGCCGGCGCCGTGGCTGCCCGAGCGGCTTCGCGGACTCACCATCACGCAGGTCAGCGATCTGCACCTCGGGCGTCTCTATCGGCCGCAGATGCTGCCGCGACTGATCGATGGGGTGAATCGTCTCAAGAGCGACATCGTCGTGGTGACCGGCGATATCGTCGATGTCTCCAACGATATGTTGCCGGATGCGACGACGGCCTTCGGTCAGTTCGAGGCTCCTCGCGGGTTATATATGTGCCTCGGCAACCACGACTTGATTGACGACCGCAATGAACTCATCGAGGCGCTCAGTGACATTCGCTGGAACCTGCTGGTCGATCGGCGGATGCCGCTGAACATCGATGGCGAACGGATCACCATGCTGGGCCTCGATTGGGGCAGCACGGAGGACACGCGTTGGGGCAACGGCTTTGGCCAGCGCGCCCGACATGCGTTGACGGGCTACGACCGCGACCGTGACGGACCGGTCATAGCGCTGGCGCATCATCCGCACGCCTTCGACAAATTGAGCGATCAGGGCGTGTCGCTGACACTCTCGGGCCACACCCACGGCGGACAGCTCATGCTGGTTCCGCCGCGAGCCGATGGCATCGGCGATCCGAGAAGCGACTATGGCGTGGGCGGCATGATGTTCCGCTACCTGCGGGGCTTCTATCGGCGCGGCGAGAATTCGCTATTCGTCAACAGCGGCGTCGGTAACTGGTTTCCGATCCGCTGGAATGCCCCGGCGGAGATCGTGCAGATTCGGTTGGTGTGACCGAGAATGTCGAATAGCGAATTACGAAAAAGGCGGGATGCCTCCCGCGTTTTCGTTTATGGTTCTATCTGAGATTTACGCCGAAAGACGCCAAGGCCGCTGAATCATCCTTGTGAAACTTGAACAGCTTGTCGAGATTGGTGATGGTGAAGATCTTCATCAGCTCGGGGCGCAGGCTGCACAGGATGAGCGTGCCCTTGATCGCCGCGGCTTTCTTGTTAAGCGTGAGCAGCAGGCTCAGCACCTGCGACGACAGGAACTTCACGTTGCTGAAGTCGAGCACGAGCTTCTGCTTGTTGAGCGTGTCGGTCAGGTGATACAGATCCTTGCCGAGCTGGTCGATGACCAGGGAGTCCAGAATTGAACTGTCGCTGAACGTCACGACGGTGACGCCGGCGTAGTCTTCCACAAGGATGCGCGACTCGGCCATGATGCGTTTGCTCCGTGCTTGGGCCGCGGGCGGGCGGGCCACGGCAGGCCACGCATCATACTCATTTCAAGGAAAAAGTGCGATAGGGCGGCACTGTCAGCGGTCTTTCCCTTGCCGGTCCCACCATTCGGAAAAGCTACTCAAAAAGCAAGGCCTGACCGTCGGCGCATGCAACCGGAGGCCGGCCCGAGGTTGCAATCGGTTCGTCGGTCTCGCCCAAAGGGCCTTCGACCGCGGGGTCCTCGCGCGACGGATGTCGCAGGCCGTGGTGCGTCGCGGCGATGCGGAACAAATCGGAGATACCATTCCAGTAGGGGCCGCTGCCGCGCATGCGTTCGCCGAAGCGTGAGTTGTTGATGCCGCCGCCGCGCATGTCCCGGATGCGCGCCTCCACCCGCGCGGCCCGATCGGGCAGGGCGGCGCGAAGGCGCTCCAAAAAGACCGGCGCAACATTGCGAGGCAGCTTCAGGGCCACGTGTCCAGCCCATTGCGCGCCGGCCTCGGCGGCGCGGCCGAGGATGCCGGGGATTTCGCGGTCATTCAGTCCGGGGATGATGGGGGCGACCATCACGCCAACGTCGAGCCCGGCGTCGCGCAGCCGCCGGAGCACTTCGAAGCGGCGCGAGGGCGTCGGGGCCTGCGGCTCGATCAGCTTCGCCATGGCGTCGTCGGCGAAGGGAATGCTCATCGCCACGCCGGCGCGGGCTTTGGCGTGAATCGCGGCGAGCAGATCGGCGTCGCGCAGCACCAGCGCGCCCTTGGTGATGACCATCACCGGGTTGGCCAGCTCGCGGCAGACTTCGAGGCAGGCCCGCGTGACGCCGTAGGCCGCCTCGATCGGCTGGTAGCAGTCGGTTACGCCCGAGAAGTTGATCGACTCGCGCCGCCAGGACTTGCGCGTGAGTGCCGCGCGAAGCAGCTCGGCCGCGTTCACTTTCACGACCAGCTTGGTGTCGAAGTCGGTGCCCGCCCCGAGGCCGAGATACTCGTGATAAGGCCGGGCGTAGCAATAGGCGCAGGCATGCTGGCAGCCGCGATAGGGATTGATCGACCAGCGGAAGGGCAGATCGGGGCTATCGTTCTCGCTCAGGATGGTCTTGGCATGCTCCTCGTAGACTTCGAGACGCGCAGCCGGCGGCGGCTCGAGCCACTCGTGGTGGGCGGAGACATACGGATTCGGCGGATTGGAAATCTGCTGCAGGAGCATGGCGGCCACCTCCGTCCGGGAGTATATTCGGTTTTTGTTAGGGTATCAAGGAAATGACTTTCGGAGCGAATAATGAGGGGCAATGCCCCGACTCAGCTCAAGCCCGGGGCAGAGCGCAGCGCCGCCCCGGGTTGCGATGTGCATTGACTTGCATGAGGGCTGAAAGCCCGATTCAAGATCGCGAGCAGCGCGCAGGTTGGAAGTTTAGCCGGGCCTTCAGCCCTTGGACGTTGCTGTGCCCATCAATACCCAGGGCGGCGCTTCGCTTTGCCCTGGGCTGAAGCCTAAACGGCACCCTTGGCGCTCCGGCCGGTCGCTTGAGCCGCTCCGTTTTCGCAATAATCATCCCCGCGCCAAGCCAAGCTCCTTCAACTGCTTGTCCGACACCTCGGACGGCGCTTGCGTAAGCGGGCAGACGGCGCGGGCGTTCTTGGGGAATGCGATCACGTCGCGGATGGAACTGAAGCCGCCGAAGAGCATCACGATGCGGTCGAGGCCCAGCGCAATGCCGCCGTGGGGGGGGGCGCCGAACTTGAGCGCTTCCAGCAGGAACTCAAATTTGCTCTTGGCTTCTTCCGGCGTGAGCCCGAGCAATTGGAACACCTTGGACTGCACATCGCTGCGGTGGATTCGGATCGACCCGCCGCCCAGCTCGATGCCGTTGAGCACCACGTCGTATGCCTTGGCGCGAATCTTCAGCAGATCCGCCGGCGGCGGGACCTCGTTCGTGCCCGGTCGCATCAGGTGCGCGTCCTCGTCTTTCGGACTGGTGAAGGGATGGTGCATGGGGAAGACATTCTTCGTCTCGGCGTCCCATCCGAACATCGGAAAATCGACCACCCAACAGAAGGCCCACTTGTCCTTCGGGATGATGCCGCGGCGCTCGGCGACGGTACCGCGAATCCAGCCCAGATGTTTACACACGTCGTCATTCGATCCGGCGGCGAACAGAATGAGATCGCCCGGCTTCGCGCCCGTCGCCGCACACAGTTCGCCGACGAGCGCCTCGCCCTCGAAGAACTTGGCGATGCCGGTTTGAAAGATCTTTTTCCCGCCTTCTTCGGCCACCTTCACCAATGGCAACCCGCCCGCGCCGATGCCCTTGACCTCCTCGGTCAATCCGTCAGTCTCCTTGCGGGTCATGGTCGAGCCGTTTTCGACCACGATGCAGCGCACCACGCCGCCTGCGGCGATGGCCTCCTTGAACACGGCAAACGTCGATTTTGCAGCGATGCTGGTGACGTCCTTAATCGTCATCTCATAGCGCAGATCGGGCGCATCGCGTCCGTACTTCTCCATCGCCTCGGCGTAGGTGATCCGCTTCAGCGGCAGCACCATATCGATATTGTTCGACGCCTTGAGCGCCTCGGCCAGGCACGCTTCCACGTGGCCCATCACGCTCTCGGGCTGGGCGAAGGCCATCTCCACGTCCACCTGGGTGAACTCCGGCTGGCGATCGGCGCGCAGGTCTTCATCGCGGAAGCAGCGGGCGATCTGCATGTAGCGATCTAGCCCGGCCATCATCAGCATCTGCTTGAACAGCTGCGGACTCTGCGGCAGGGCGAAGAAGCTGCCGTGGTAGAGCCGCGAGGGCACGAGATAGTCCCGCGCCCCCTCGGGCGTGGACTTGGTCAGAATCGGCGTCTCGATCTCGAGGAAACCGTGCCGGTCGAAATAGTCGCGAATGGTCTTGGTGATCTTGTGCCGCATCATCAGGGCGTTCTTGACCGGCGTGCGGCGGATGTCCAGCACGCGGTGCTGCAGACGCAGGTCTTCATTGGTCTCCGTCTCATCCTTGATTTCGAACGGCGGCGTCTCGCTCTTCGAGAGCAGGTCCATCTCCGAAGCAATCACCTCGATCTCGCCGGTCGCCATGCGCGGGTTGGTCTTGCCCTCGCCACGATGGGCGACGGCGCCGCGCACGCAGATCACGTACTCGCTGCGCAGCGAACGGGCCAGGGCGTGAATGTCCTTGTTAGTGGTCTCGTCGAAGCGGATCTGGGTGATGCCGCCGCGGTCGCGCAGATCGATGAACACCATGCCGCCCAGATCGCGGAAGTTGTCGACCCATCCGGCGAGGAGGACGGTCTTGCCAATGTCAGCGGCGCGGAGATTTCCGCAGTTATGCGTACGTTCGTGGTAGGGGAGAGGCACAGAAGGCTCCTAGGGTTCAGGCGGGCCGCGACTTGCAGCCCGAAATCGACGGCATCATGCCGAGGATGTGGAGATTCTCAGGGGCTTTGGGGTTGCGGACAAGGACGGACCATATGGAACTTGCTGGTGCCACGGGCTTTTTTGTGGTTAGACATATGTCCTTGGAATATCATGCTGGTATGAGGGCGCAATCCCATTCAACTGCGATCCCACCATATCTTGATCGGGACGCGATTCGGCGGCCGGTCGCAGTTCTGGTATTTCTGATTGGGGTGATTCTCTGGAGCGGGCCCCCTGCGCAATGCCAGACCTTTCCACTGGGGTTCACTGCAACGACATTGATTTCGACAGGCCTCAACCGCCCAATTCGCTTGTGCCTCGCGCCAGACGGGCGGTTGTTTATCGCCGAGCAGGGCGGTGCGGTGCGCATCTGGAAGGAAGAAACGGGACTCTTGTCCACGCCATACTACACATTTCCGGCGCTGCTCAGCAGCGAGGGAGGCTTACTCGGATTAGCCCTAAACCCGGACGCCAACTCGGAGCAAACCCTGTTTGCTTATTATTGTTCTTCATCATGGGGGCCAAGTCGTGTGGTGAATATCCGCGCGGCCAACCCTACGGATGATCTTGCTATTGCGGGCAGCGAGACGGTGCTATTCACCCCGCTTGGGGCTACCGGAGCTCACAACGGCGGCGGATTAGCATTCGGACATGACGGAAAACTTTATGTCAGCGTGGGTGAACGACAGGTCTCGTCACTTGCTCAGTCACTGACAAGTTTGGCTGGCAAGGTGCTAAGAATCAATTCCGACGGCAGCATTCCCGAAGACAATCCCTCCAATTTCGACGGGATAGCGGGAACGACCACAGGCATAAACCGGGCGATATATGCGGTGGGGGTACGCAATCCGTTTCACTTGACTGTTCAACCAGCCACCGGGCGGATCTTTTTCAATGATGTCGGCAATTCAGCCTGGGAAGAGGTAAACGAATGTTTTGCGGGCAGAAACTACGGGTGGCCGACGACCGAGGGTCCGTCCGGCCCGAGCCATTTGTTCCCTGTGACGCGCCCACTCTATTCTTACGCTCACGGTTTAGGGCCTAATGCAGACCGTGCGATTGTTGGTGGCGTTTTTTACAGCCCGAAGGTGTGCTCGCTCCCGGCGGAATACTACAATTCGTATTTTTTCGCCGATTATTACTCGGGTTTGATCAGGCGATTGCACCTTGATACATACAATGTGACCAACTTCGC
The DNA here is from genome assembly GCA_964464105.1 of uncultured Planctomycetaceae bacterium. GTDB lineage: Bacteria > Planctomycetota > Phycisphaerae > UBA1845 > UTPLA1 > CAYXEY01. Next base: position 3,004 of record CAYXEY010000174.1, on the reverse strand, counting down.
CAGTTCAATTGGCGGCGTAACGGACATGCTGTTTGACTCCCAAGGTCGCATGTGGCTTCTATCGAACAATTCCAATGTGTTGATCCGATTGGAATATACGGCGCCGCTGCCGCCCGCACTTGCGCGACAGCCGAAGCCGGTGCGTATTTGCACGGGTGAGATTGCCCACTTTTCATTTGTTCCCGCTGGCACGTCTCCACTCGCTTACCAATGGCGGCACGACAACGTCGATCTGATCGACAACGCCCGCATCAGCGGGGCCAACATGCCCGAGCTCACCATTAACGATGTGCGTTCGGTCGACACCGGCCTATATCAGTGTTTTATTTCCAACGTACACGGCAATGTCTTAACCGCCGCAGTAGAGCTGAATCTAGGCATGACCGGCGGCTCCCGGACGGGCAACGAAATCGCCCGATTTGTCTCGATTCTGCAATCCGGCACAGCCAATTCAACCGACCTGTGCCATTTCGACTTCGATGGCAATGGCCTGATCGAACAAGGCGACATTGCCGGTCTGATTGGCCGACTGCTGGAATAGGCGAATCTGATTCGCGGGGAGCGTGGATTGCCGATTCGGTAGTCCGGTGGATCCGATTTACCCTGGGGATTTTCTGGTCTGACCCGCGCGTCGCGGATACGATTTGCCTATGACCAATGCACCTCGCCCCACGGACTTGCGACGAAGCCCTTTTCAATTGCGATCAACCCGCATTGCTCCCGCATTCGCAGGCATGATGATTGCCTTGTCGGTGCTCATCGCGACCGAGGCCAAAGCCCAAACCTTTCCACCCGGCTTTATCGCCACCACGCTGGTCTCCACCGATCTGCCGCGCCCGATTCGACTCTGTTTACACCCCGACGGACGCTTGTTCATTGCCCAGCAGGGCGGGGCCGTGCGCATCTGGAAGGAAGGCGTGGGACTGCTGCCAACGCCGTATTATCAATTCCCAACCACCTTCAGCGGCGAGAACGGTCTGCTCGGCATCGCCCTCAATCCCGATCCAACGTCTGAGTTCACGTTGTTTGCCTACTACAACAACGCCAACAACGCCCCCAACGGCTCCAGCCGTGTCGTGAAGATTCGGGCTGCAAATCCCGCGGACGACGTGGCTATTCCCAATAGCGAGACGCTTCTCATCAGCCCGTCGACGTCCTCGGGCATTCATAACGGCGGCGGCCTGCAGTTCGGCATCGACGGGAAGCTCTACGTCAGCGTGGGCGAGGGCGGCACGCAGTCCAACGCGCAATCGCTCGCCAACCTGCGCGGCAAGGTGCTCCGAATCAACGCCGACGGCAGCATCCCGGACGATAATCCGACCAGTTTCCACGGTATTGCCGGCACCACCACGGGAGTAAACCGCGCCATCTACGCGGTTGGATTCCGCAATCCATTTCATTTGTCGATTCAGCCTGTCACCGGACGGCTATTCATCAACGACGTAGATCCGACTCAGCAAGTGAATGAGGGCTTCGCGGGCAGGAATTACGGCTGGGGGTCGACCGCCGGCCCAGTCACACAACCCCTGTTTGAATATCCATATGGTTCCGGCCCGAATGCCGGCCGTGCCATTGTGGGCGGCGAGTTTTACAGCCCGGCGGTGTGCACACTCCCGCCGCAATATTACAACTCGTATTTTTTCGCGGATTACTTCTCCGATTGGATCAAATTCATCAACCTCGACACGCTGGCGGTGACCAGTTTCGCCACGGCCATCGGCGGGGTGACCGACATGGAGTTTGATCCGCAGGGGCGGATGTATCTCGTCTCGAACGACGGCGGCAGGCTGATTCGTTTGGAATACACCGACCCGTTGCCGCCGGCATTGGCGCGGCAACCGAAGTCGCTGCGTGTTTGTGCCGGCGAGACGGCCCGCTTTTCGATCGTTCCGTCGGGCAATGTGCCGCTGACCTATCAATGGCGGCATGACAATGTCGATTTGATCGACAACGCCCGGATCAGCGGCGCGACGGGTCTGGAGCTGACCATCAACGACGTGACGACGACCGATGTGGGGTCGTACACCTGCTACATTTCCAACATTCATGGCAACGTGCTGTCGGCTGCGGCGGCGTTAAATCTCGGAATGACCGGCGGCTCGCGGACCGGCACGGAGATCGCCCGGTTCATTTCGTTGCTTCAGTCCGGCACGGGCAATGCGACGGACCTCTGCCATTTCGATTTTGACGGAGACGCCGCGATCGATATGGATGATGTGCCGGGGTTGATTGATCGGCTGCTCGAATAGACCGCGTGTCTTCGCGAGTCATGGAGCGATGAATTTCAGCGATTTCTCAACTATGTCGAGCGCCGCCCGGGGCTTGCCCAGAGCCTTCGCCTTCATCCGCATGGCGGCGAGCCGCGGCCCGTCGCCGAGCAATGCTCCCAATTTATAGCCAAGTGTCACAATGTGGTTGATCTTGATCGCCGCGCCGTTCTCCAGCAGGAAGTCGCTGTTGCGGCTCTCCTGTCCGGGGATCGGGTTCACGATGACCATCGGCAGACCGCGGGCCAGGGTCTCGCTGGTGGTCAGGCCGCCGGGCTTGGTCACCACGACGTCGGCCGCGGCCATCAGTTCGTCGATCTGATCGGTGAAACCCAGCACATGGGTGCGATGGCGGCGGGGCGCGTCGATCGCGGCGATCTTCTTCTTCAGCGCCACATTGCGTCCACACACTGCGACGACCTCGACCGGCTGCTCCAGCGCGAGGATTGCTTCGTAGATCTCCGCGATCGGCCCGACCCCGAACCCGCCGGCCAGCAATAAGACAATCGGCGATTTACCCGCGAGCTTCTGACGGGCGATGCATGCAGCGCGCGGCTTGTCCTCGGCGAAGGCCGGATGGATGGGGATGCCGGTCACGGTGATGTCGCCCGCGGGGATGCCGGCGTGCTGCAGGGTGATCGCGCCTTCGCGCGTCGCCGCGAAGTAATGCTCGCAGGGCTGATTGACCCACAGGCGATGGACTTCGAAGTCGGTGGTTACAGTCACCTGCGGGGCGG
>CAYXEY010000173.1:0-9338 GCA_964464105.1 uncultured Planctomycetaceae bacterium | reverse complement strand
GCATCGCCGAGATCGACATCGCCAAGCGCCTGATGGACTACGGCTTCCACGCGCCAACGGTGAGCTTCCCGGTGGCCGGCACGCTGATGGTCGAGCCGACCGAGTCGGAGAACCAAGCCGAGCTGGACCGCTTCTGCGAGGCGATGATCGCGATCCGCAACGAGATCCGCAAGATCGAGGCCGGCGAATGGCCGCAGGACAACAACCCGCTCAAGCACGCGCCGCATTCGCAGGCCGACATCCTCGGCGACTGGGATCGCCCCTATTCGCGCGAGACGGCGCTGTTCCCGCTGCCCTGGGTCGCCGCCAACAAGTTCTGGCCGTCGGTGAATCGCATCGACGACGTGTATGGCGACCGCAACCTGTTCTGCGCCTGCGTGCCGATGGAGGACTACGCCCATGTCTAATACCACTCAAAGCGGGCACCTGATCCTCACCGTCATCGGCGACGACAAGCCCGGCCTCGTCGAGGAACTCGCCACCGCCATCTCCGCGCATGGCGGCAACTGGCTCGAAGCCTCGATGGCCCAGCTTTCCGGCAAGTTCGCCGGCATCGTCGAGGTGGCCGTGCCGGCCGACAGGATTCCGGAACTCCGCATCGCCCTCGGCAAACTCGCCGGCCTCAAGGTCAGCGCCGAAACCGCGACCGCGCAAAAGTCGGCCCCGGCGGGACGGCGGCTCAGCCTCAATCTCGTCGGCCACGACCGCATCGGCATCGTCCGTGAGGTCGCGCAGGTGCTGGCACACCATGCGGTGAACGTCGAGGACCTACAAACCCGCACCAGCAGCGCGCCGATGTCGGCCGAGATCCTGTTCCACTGCGAAGCCGAACTCACCGCCGCGCCCGACTTCAACGCCCGCGAACTCAAGGCGGCGCTGGAACAGCTTTCAGACGACCTGATGGTCGACATCCAGCTCGGCGAACAGCTCTGATGCCCGTCTACCGTCTCGGCGACAAGGTACCCCAGCTAGCCGCGGGCGTCTGGATCGCGCCGAACGCGACGGTGATCGGCGACGTGCGGCTCGCGGAAAACGTCAGCATCTGGTGGAACGCCGTGCTGCGCGGCGACAACGATCCGATCACGATCGGCGCGAACACCAATATCCAGGATGGCTCGGTGCTGCATACCGACGTGGGTGTGCCGCTGACCCTCGGCCGTGACATCACCGTCGGTCACATGGTCATGCTGCACGGCTGCACGATTGGTGACGGCTCCCTGATCGGCATCAAGAGCGTGATCCTCAACCGTGCCGTGATCGGCAAGCATTGCCTGATCGGCGCCAACACCCTGATCCCCGAAGGCAAGGTGATTCCGGACAGAAGCCTGGTGATGGGCTCGCCCGGCAAGGTGGTGCGCGAACTCACGGATGAACAGGTCGCGCGCATCCTTCACTCGGCCACACACTACATACATAACGCGCAGCGCTACCGTGAACTCCTCCAAGAGGTGCGAGCATGAAAAAACTTACCCTGCTACTTGTTTGCTTCGCACTGCCCGTCTGGGCGGCGGGCTCGGCAAAATCGACCGGTACTCTGGTCGACTACCGCGTCGAAGTGCAGAAGACTCTGCCGAACGATTTGGGGAATGCCACGGCTTATGTCGAACTACAAGGCGCCGACCCGTCAGAAGTCGCGGGGAGGGTGAAGGCTGCGCTCGCCGAAGGCCTCGCCCTCGCCAAGGCCCAGGCCGGCATCACGGTAAGAAGCGGCAATACGCACACCTGGCCGGTCTATGCCAAAGGCGGACGGAACATCGAGGGCTGGCGCATGCGCTCTGAACTGCTGCTCGAAAGCCGCGATCCGGCGGCCTTGTCGACGGCTGTCGGTGCATTGCAAGCGACACTGGCGATTGGCAGCCTGCAGTTCCTGCCGGCTCCCGAAACGCGCCGCAAGGTCGAAAACGACGCCGCTCTTGAAGCCATCGCGGCCTTCCGTGCCCAGGCCGCCCGCATTGCCGCCACACTCAAAAAGTCCTACCGCATCCGCCAGATGAGCGTGAACACCAATGGCCACTCTCCCCAGCCCCGTGCGTTGGCGCGCAGCACTGCAATGATGGCGGCGGAGACGGCCCCCATGCCAGTGGAAGCTGGTGAGTCGACACTGATAACGACTGTGAGCGGGAAAATCGAGTTGCCGGACTGATAGGGCGCCGTCCTGCCCGCGCCGACTTTTCATGGCCAACTTGGGCAGATTTCGCGTGCTAGACTCAAACCGTCTCTTCAGCGGAGGCGGGTCATGAATCATTCAAGAACCTCGAAAGTCTTCCCCGGATGGCTGGCCGCAACAGTACTGGTTTTCGCCTGGACTGATACACCGTTGGCCAAGGATGCCGGCACAGTCGTCTCACTGCGTGGCGGCGCACTGGAGCGACAGGAATCCGGTGAGTGGAAAAACCTGGTTGCCGGCGAAAAGGTCATCGCCGGCGAGCGTCTCCGTACCGGCAAGGATGCTGTGGCGGTGATCGAATTTCCCGGCGTCGGGCGCTTTGTCATGGGACCGGCCTCCGAGATTGAAATGGGCCGCGAGCCGAAAGATTTCACGACGAAGATGAATCGGGGTGCGCTCTGGCTGCAATCCTCCTTGCCTCCTGGCAGTCGTGCCGCCATCAGCACCCCGATCGCCATCGCCGGTATCCGCGGCACGGCGTTCTCGATGGTTTTCGGTGCGACTGGAGAATCTGTTTGTGCCTGTACCTGTACCGGTACCATCGAAGTCATTACTCCTGATGGTGGCAAGCTGGCAGTACCCAAGGGCCAATATGTGGCGATCGACGCCGGCAAGTCGATGCCGGCCGGTGCGCAATCTTCTGTTCCGGTCCTGGCGCAAAGCGGCACGGTGTTCGATTTCTGCCTTGAATGCCATATCGTCGGCGGCAAAGGGGAACTGAAACCGAAGTGGCGATGAAACTGCCGCTGACAGTCGCGCTTGTGGCGACTCTGGCGGTCAGTCTCGATCCGGGCGGATGGCTGGATAGTTTCGAACTGCGCACAGTCGATGCCCGTCATCGCCACTTTGCCCGCCCAACACCGTTCACCGAACGCATCGTCATTCTCGACATTACCGAGGAAAGCATCGAGCGGCTGAGTCCTTTGTACGGTCGCTGGCCCTGGCCGCGTGCACTCCATGGCGAGGTGGTCGAATATCTCGCGAACGACGGCGCCAGCGCGGTTGGCTTCGATCTTCTGTTTCCGGAACCTGCGTTGAGCAAAGAGACCAGCCTGGCCGACTGGAACACGCTTGCCGCACTGGCACAGAGCGCTGATCTGGCCGAGGTGCGCGAAGAACTCATCCGGCGTATCGACGCGCTGCAGCCCGGAGCAGGCGACCAGGAATTCGCCGATGCGGTCCGCAAGGCAGGCAATGTATTTCAGGCTTCGGTCATCGCTGGAGAGCAATGGATCGTCCCGCCCTTTCCGGAACTGGCGCGGGCATCGCACGGCATGGGTCACATCAACGTGCTGCCCGATGCCGACGGTGTATACAGACGCTTTCAACCATTCGTAAGCCTGACCAGCACGAGTGGCGCCTCGTGGGCGCTCGGCATCGCCATGGCCGCACACGTCCGATCCGAGCCACTCTCTGCACAACGACAAACACCCGGCGGGCTCGCTTTTGGCAAAGCCATATTGCCGCTCCTCCCCGACGGCAGCGCACGCATTCATTACCAGGGTGGCGACCTTCGGCCACTGGCCGATGGCAACGTGGTCTTTCACTCCTACTATCGCCACATTCCCTACGAGCACGTACTCGCCGCCAAGGATCTGCGCGCCACCGGACAGGAAACGCCTTTGCCAGTGGGCACGTTCAAGGACAAGATTGTCCTCGTATCCGCACAGGCAGCCGGACTTTCCGATCTGCGCGCCACGCCGTTTTCACCCGTCACGCCGGGAATCGAGATTCACGCCAATATCATCGACAGCCTGCTAGCCGGAAAATTCCTGAACGCGCCGAACAGGCTGGCGACATTTCTCATCATGCTTTCCGCCTGCATGGTCGCCGCCCTTGCCGCACAGCGGGCACGCTTTCGTTTGGCTGTTCCGCTGTTTGTCACGGCCGTTGCGGGCTACGCCAGCGGTTCATGGATCGCCTTCGGACAGGGCTGGCTGGTTCCGATAGTGCCATCGATCATCGCCATGACGCTCGCCTACGGCAGCGTATTGCTCGTCCGTGCCATCGTGGCGGAAAAGGAAAAACGCTGGCTGCGCACCGCTTTCGGCCACTATCTCGCACCGAACGTGCTCAACGAGGTTCTGCGTTCTCCGGACAAGCTGCGCCTCGGTGGCGAGCGGCGCACAATGACCGTGTTGTTCTCCGATATCGCGGGTTTCACCACCTTTTCGGAAAAACTGCCGCCGGAAGAGGTCGGCATGCTGCTCAACGGCTATCTCGACCGTATGACGGCCTGCCTGTCCGAAACCGGCGGCACGCTCGACAAGTTCATCGGCGACGCCGTCATGGCCGAATGGAACGCCCCGCTGACGCAACCCGATCATGCGGCGCTCGCCTGCGCAACGGCACTGCGAATGCTTGAAGAGGCCGGGGACCTGGGTGAAGCCTGGCGAAGGGCCGGCGGTGCGCTCGATATCCGCATCGGCATCAATACCGGTGAAATGATTGTCGGCAATATGGGGTCGCATCAGGTCTTCGATTACACGGCGATCGGCAATGAGGTCAATACCGCTTCGCGCTTGGAACCGCTCAACAAGGTGTTCGGCACTCGCGTGATCGTATCCGGTGCCACGCGCCGGGACGCGGAAACATGGCAGCCGGGCCGCTTCGTCTTCAGGGCATTGGGACGTGTCACGCTCAAGGGGCGCGATGAACCGATCGAGGTGCACGAATTGTTCGGAAGGCAAGCGTCGCTCGATGCAGCGGAACGCGCCAGTCTGGAAACCTTTGCCGACGCGCTGGACCGTTACGTCACCGGCCATTTCGACATGGCGCAGACGCTGTTCAGGAAAGTTCTGGAACAGCGGCCCGGCGATGGTCCGACCGCACTGTTCATCGGGCTATGTGAGGATTTCCGGAACCATCCACCCACGAGTGACTGGGACGGCAGTTTTCAGCAAACAGAAAAATAGCGCTGCTCAGACAGCACAACCAGCCACGGTTTCGTCTGCGGGCATTTGCGAGATCGCTTCCTTGCGTGAGAATCGGTTCTGGTAGTAAAAGCGCAGACGATCGCGCAGCTTTTGCCAGATTGGTCTTTTGTCGCGCCTGACGATGCCAAGGATATGGCCGTCCTGGATGACTACCACGAATTCACCACCCCAAGGCTTCAGGTAGGCGAGGAGTGGATAACAGGTGCGATAGAGGTTATTCAGACGATCGGTGTGAAGACCGCAGCCAATGGGAAGATCGGGGTCGAGACTGCTGTTCATGGTGGACGGATCTCAATTTCTGGGTCAGGTGGTCTCAGGCAGGAGTGCTGCCCGCATTGCCTGCTCGGCCTCTGCATATTTCAATATGGCGTGGATGGGGAATAGCTCAGCCAAGCGGCGTGCATGAGCTTCCTCGTTCGGCTGCACGAGAACGATGACTTTCACCTCGGGCGCAACGCTTTGCATGGTCGCGAGGGTTACATCGAGATTGCTCAGATTGGTGCCTGCATAATTGTTGGCATAGCCAAAAATGAAGTCGCCGACGAAGAAATCCGGTTTCTGCTGTTGCAATGCCTTCTGCAGCTTGCGCGCACTGCCAAACGACTCCTCGGTAATGCCCAACTGCTGGTAGAGGTGTCCCAATCGGGGGTGAAGTGGTGATTCAACCAGGGAAAAGAGGAGGGGCATCGTCAACGTTCGTCCGGGAAAGAAAGACTTTCGTCCTGTTTCAGCAGTTCTGCGAGGCGCTGAAGTGCCGCCTCGGCCCGCTGGCAGGCTTCATCGCGTTCCGGCTGTGGAACGTCGCGCATCAGCGCCGTTTCGCGCGCCAGATAGGACAGCAAGTCGTCGTCGTTCATGCGGCCTCGAGTCCGAGCCTCTCGATCTGGGTGACGATGCACGACCCTGTCGGCGATCTTTCGAGTGTCATGGCGAGAAAGGTACGCAAGCTACGAAAGCGAGCATCGTCGTCGATACAACAATTCGGCATGCCGGCTCCGCGCAAAAAATCATTCGGCTAGATTAGCTGCGCATTTGTGTCCCGAAACTTCAGAAAAGCTCAGCGAATTCCACTTGATTGACGAAACAGGCTGCGCGTGGTGGCTCGCAGCCTTCGGGACCCTCGGTTATGGAGGTATCAACTTGTTGCGGGAATTGACCGTTAATGTTCCTACGATAAGGAGATGATCATGAGTGTCCAACTCAAAATCGTCGCAGGCAACCCCTCCGCCATTCGAGGGACTCAGCTAAGCAGCCGCGATTTGCACTGGCTGGCCGATAGCCTCGTGAACCTGGTTGAGGCGGGCTGCCCACACATTGCCCACGCGCTTGCATCACGCGCGAATCTTAATCCGTTGAGCATTTCTGTTTTGGCCACGTGGATGAACCGCGCGGGCTTGAGCGAGCGGCAGATTCTTCAGATTGTTGTGTGAGGGAGGGCGTGGTTCCATGGCCAGCCTCAGGTGGCAAGTTGGCGCCCGAGCTTGTCTTCAATCGCCTCGATCTTCGCCTTCATACGTCCGCCCGGACCGGCACGATAGTCGATCTTGATCTGCGCGCTGATGCGGTCGCAGTCCGACTTCATGGTGGCGAAGCACGCCGAGACAACCTTCATCACCTCGTCCCATTCACCCTCCAGGATCGTGCCCATGGGGGTCAGCTGATACGACAGCCCCGATTTGTCGATGATGTCGATGGAACGGGCGACGTAGGGACTGAGGCTTTCGCCCTTGCCGAAGGGCGACATGGAGAATTCGAGCAGGACCATGAGGAAATCCTTTGATATGGAAAGTGGCCCGCCCGGAGGGATTCGAACCCCCTACCACCTGGTTCGAAGCCAGGTACTCTATCCAGATGAGCTACGGGCGGGTTGTTTGCGGACAGGCTTCGCATCCTATCGCTTTCGCCGCTTTCTGGCGTGGCTATACTCTCCTTATCAAGCTGTTGTCTCCATACCCGTGAATGCGCAGACATGAACGCCGACCTCAATGTCCCTCTATCCGACGAAGAACTCGATGAGCTCGACAAGTTCCTGATGTCCGACATCACCAATGAAGAGGCCATGGACATCTCGATGCTGGACGGCTTCCTCACGGCATTGTCGATCGGCCCCAATACACTGCCACCCAGCCAGTGGATGCCCGTCATCTGGGGCGGGCCGATGACCTGGGAGAGCGAAACCCAGGCCAAGCGCATGATGTCCCTGGTGTTCCGCCACGCCAACGACATTCTGTTTACGCTTCGCAGCTATCCGGACGAATTCGAGCCGCTGCTCTACGAGGGCGACCACAAGGGCGAGAAGATTGCCATCATCGATGAGTGGTGTACCGGTTTCATCAAGGGCATGGCGCTCGACGAAGAGGCTTGGCGTCCACTGATGGAAACGGAAGAGGGGAACGACATGCTGGTCCCCATCATGCTGTATGGCACCGAGACCGGCTGGGACGAGTTGGAGAAAAACTCGGCGCTGGCGGGACGGCATGACGAGTTTGCCGCCTCCCTTGGCGACAGCGTCATCGCGATCATGGACTGGTGGCTGCCCGTCCGCAAGACGAAATCGACGGTGCGGCGCGAAGAACCCAAGGTGGGACGCAATGATCCGTGTCCCTGCGGCAGCGGCAGGAAGTTCAAGCAGTGCTGCGGCGGCCAGAAAGTCCTGCATTGAGCGGCGTGAACCCGGAGGGCCACGCGCGCATGCGCATCGACAAGTGGCTCTGGGTGGCGCGTTTCTTCAAGACGCGGAGTCTTGCCGCAACCGCCATCGCCAGTCACAAGATCAAATGCAACGGCGAGCACGTCAAGCCCGCGCGCGAACTCAAGCTTGGCGACGAACTCGAAATCACGATCGCCCAGACGGTGTTCGTGGTCATCGTCCAGGGCATGGCCGGGCAGCGCCGACCGGCACCCGAAGCGCGCCTGCTGTATCAGGAAACCCCGGACAGCGAGGCCCGGCGGCTACGCGAGCAGGAGTTGAGGAAACTTGCGCCGGTACCGGGATCGGATCTCAAGGGACGGCCGACCAAGCGGGAGGGGCGATTGATCCGTGGCGTCAAGGCATGATGTCTTGACGGTCGTCCGGCAACTGCGTCACACGAGGTGAGGCACGAGGTGATGTACGTATGCCCCACAGCAAGCGGCAGGCTAATGCCGGGCGAATTTCTCGGCGAGCTTTTGCAGCTTTTCTTGTCTTTCCTTGGCGGCCTGTTCCGCCTGCTTGCGTTCTGCAGCCTTGCGAAAACGTTCCTTCAGGGTGTCCTGTGCCTGCTGGCGCTGCTCGGCCGTGACTTCCCCGGCCGGCTGCCCGTCGAGATCGAAACGCTGCTGGCTGTTGGCGATGGCCTTGAGGTATTTCGTCGAGGCGGTATAAGCCTTGAGGCTTGCGCGCAGGGCGGCTTCGCCGATGTCCGGGAGGCGCTCGCGGATGGCTTTGTGGATGCCGATGGCCAGTGGCTGGCCGGCGCGGAAGACCGCAAAGGACGACGCGAGGGTGGCGAGGACGGGATCGGGCTGGCGGGGTGGGCGCGGTGGCTGTGATGTTGGCGTGTTCATGGTGAAGAGTCGGAGGAGGAGGGCGATATGCTGGGCAGGAACAGTTGCACCGAGGTGCCTTGTCCGGGGGCGCTCTGGATGCGCGCCGTTCCGCCCGACTGGCGGGCGAAGCCATAGACCATGGCCAGTCCCAGTCCCGTGCCCTGGCCGCGTTCCTTCGTGGTGAAGAACGGATCGAAGGCGCTCATGGCGACTTCGGGCGTCATGCCCGCGCCGTTGTCGTCGACGCCGATGACGAGGTAGTTGCCGGTCTTCAGTTCCAGGGGAGCGCTCAGGGATTTGGGCAGGATGTCGGTTGAGTAGGTATAGACGATGATGCGGCCACCGCCCGGCATCGCGTCGCGGGCATTGATGACGAGATTGACCAGTGCATTGTTCAGGCCGCCGGGATCGATCATGCACACCGGGTGAAGCGCGCTGGCGGAAAAGACGATCTCGATGTTCCGGCCGGCGCTTTGCCGCAGCAGCGGCTCGATTTCCCCGATCAGGGCATTGACGTCGCTGCGCTGCGGCCGGATGGCCCGGCGGCGCGCCACGGCGAGCAGGGAGCGCGTGATTTCGGCCCCGCGTTTTGCCGCGGCCAGCGAGGCGCGCAGCAGTTCGCGTTCTTCCACTGCCGCGGCCGCCGGCGCGATCAGTTCCAGGCTGCCGATGATGATGCCGAGGATGTTGTTGAAGTCATGCGCCAG
>CAYXEY010000172.1:0-9367 GCA_964464105.1 uncultured Planctomycetaceae bacterium | reverse complement strand
TCAGCGCGCGCACGAGCGAGGTCTTGCCCGCGCCCGAGGGCGCGGCGATGACGAAGAGGCGGCCGCGCCCGGCCCGTTCGCCGATGGATCCCGTATCGCCCGTCATGCTTTGCCCGTGGCTATTCGACGTTCTGCACCTGTTTGCGCGCTGCGCGTGCATGTGTCTGATTCAGAAAAGGACTCACGATCGTCCAACCTTGTTAGCTATATTGTCAGCTACACACCAAAGTTCTGCTTCTGTCAAAGCAGGCGTCGCGTCACATGACCGCCCACCACGGACACGCAAGTATGCCCGGCCTGATGACTCTGATCTGCGGATCGCAGCTCAGCAAGACAGCCCGCGGCGTATTCGCATGACGTTCGCGAAAGGTCACGAGATGCCGCGCGTCATCTGCACCAACCGAGTTGCCTGCCTTGACCTCGACAGGTAGCAGTTGCCCGTTCTCTTCGAGAATGAAATCGACCTCCTGCCCCGAGCTCAGCCGCCAGTGGTGGAGATCACGGGTCGGTGAACCGTCACGCCAGACGAGCAGGTCGCTGGCAATCAGGGTCTCCAGGTGGAAGCCAATCGGGGTGGTCTCGCGCGAGGCGGCCAGAGCGAGCGCGGCATCGACGCTGTAAAGCTTCGGCGCCTTGATCACGCGCTGGCTTGAGTTTCTCGAATACGGCGGGATGAGTTCGATGAGGTAGCTGCGCTGGAGCGCTTCAAGCCAGCGTCGGATGGTGGTGACCGGCGTGCCCAGATCGGTCGACAGGCCCGACACGTTGAGCTCCTGACCCGTTCGAGCGGCCGTCAGTCGCACGAAGGCTTCCAGTCGCGGGGCTGACTCGACTTCGAGGATCTCCAGAATGTCGCGGCGGGAAAAGATTTCCACGTAGTCATCGAGTACCCGCAGGCGCTGATCGGCCGGGGCGGCCACGGCCCGAGGGAACCCCCCGGTCCTGACGACGCTTTGCCAATCCAGGGCCCCGCTGGAGGCGGCCCGTCGTTCAAGCTCGGCGATGACCGCCGCTTCGTCGGGACCGAACAGGAAGCTCCAGCCCCGGAGCTCCTCGTCGAATCGCAGTTCGCTCAGTGTCAGGGGCCGGAGAGTGCGGTAGGTTGCGCGCCCCACCAGGGAGTCGCTCACGGACTGCCCGACTTTGGGCTGGTTCGACCCGCTGACGAGATATTGGCCTTTCCGCCCGTCCCGATCGACGACGGCCTTGATGGCCAGCATCAGGTCCGGAGCCCGTTGCACCTCGTCGATGAAAGCCCCACCGTCGCCGAGATCCGCCAGGAACCCTTCGGGATCGGCGATGGCCTGTTCGCGCACGTCGCGGTCATCGAGCGTTCGCCTCGCGAAGCCCTGCGCCTCAGCGATTTCCTGGCAGAGGGTGCTCTTGCCGACCTGCCGCGCCCCCATCACTGCAACCACCGGGTAAAGGCGCAGATCGGCGCTCAGCTGGGGCTGAATGACCCGCGGGTAGTGAGAGTTTGCGTCGGCCATATTCATACGTTATATTGACGTCTGACAGCCAATATACCGTAGGAATATTGTCATGGCAAATTGGTACTCAGCGGACGATCTGCTGGAGTTTCTCGACCACGCGGGCGACAAGGGACTCATGCCCGCGGCCACTGCCCAAGCCCTGGTTGTTGCGACGAGAAACGTCCTCTCAATTCTGTCTGACGAAGAGAAGGCCGACCTGAGCCAGCTGGACCTCGACGCGGCAATCAAGCGCTTCAACAACAAGCGCGCCAAGGATTTCAATCCCACGTCGTTGAAGGAGTACGGCCGCCGGGTTCGGCGCGCGGTCGAGTTGTTCCTCACCTGGCGCAAGGATCCCGCGAACTTCACGATCAAGACCCGCACCACCAGCGCCCCCCGCAAGAAGGACAAAGGGTCGGGTAACAGCGAGCCCGCGACGCGGGACGCCACCGAGCAAGCACCGGATGAGGTGGCGGGAACCTACCGCTCCTCGGTTCCGGTTCGGCCGGGTCTTGTTGTGACGCTGGTGAACATTCCGAATGACCTGACCAGCGCCGAGGCGGAACGGATCGCCGGTTTCGTCAGGATGCTGGTGCTCAAATAATGGTGGCTGACAACAGAGAATTGGAGCGCGCGTTACTCAGGGCAAGCGTCGCTGGGTTTCGAGCTGGTCGATTATCGAGCACCCGATAGCCAAAGCATCAGCATCACGCTTGGCGTAGAAGTGCGAGTCACGTGCAATGCAGTCGTGGAGTTCGCGCAGCTACGTTCTCGCGTGGCTCCGCCCACTTCACCATGCCTGCATCTCTTGTCGCAGTTCCTGGAGCGGAATGCTGCTCCCGTTATCGGCGTCTTGTTGGCCTCGGCGGATGTTCTCCAGCACGTAGAGCCGGTACATGATTTCGTCCATATCGGCGCTGTCAGGCAGCCGGGCAATGGTGTCAAGGGCTTCCTGTTTTGCGGTGGTAGCGATGCTCATGGGGAGCCTCCGGTCAGCGGCCCAGCCCGAGGTAGAGGGCCATGTGCTCGTCGGCGAATGTCTTGAACCCGTAGCGTTCATAGAACCGGCGGGCGCTCTCGTCCTTCGCATCGACAATCAGCGCGTAAGCGGCCACATCCTTGCGTGCTTTGAGACAACGATCCACGGCGCAGGCGAGCAGCAGCTTTCCAAGGCCCTGCCCGCGACGATCCTTGTGTACCGCCAGCCGACCCAGGCGAAAGCACGGCACGGGGTAGCGAGGCAGCTTCTTGCGGTCACTCTCCCGCAACTTCGCAGCGTCCACCTGGGCCGCGCTCAGGCAGTAATAGCCCAGGATCCCGGTCGGTGTGGCGGTATCCACCAGCACGAATGGAGTACTGATGCCCTTGCGTCGGTGCTGCTCGGCAAGACGTTTCAGGTAATCGTCGAGTTCGGGAACGCCGCAGTCGAACCCGTTGCGGTCATGTACGCGGACGTCGAGCGCGCGTTCCTCAAGCACGACGGACTTTCCGTCGGGCCTCCTTCAACGCATGCGCCAAAGCCGGATTCGGCTCGAAAGGCCCGCTGACGGCCGCTGCGAAACGCGCGAAGTCACGCTCGCCGAGCACGATGCGGGTTTCGCGTTCGAGCAGGGCCTGGGCCTTTTCCTTGGCTGCCGCACGTACGAAGCCGGCCATCGTCGTTCCCATGAGCGCGGCTGCCCGCGCGAGGATTTTCTTCTCGCCGGAATCCAGCTTGAGATCGAAACGGGCGGTTGAAGTGGTGGTCATGGGAGCGCCTCCAAGCGATACGGCATTTTGCCGTATCGTGATGTTCAGGGCAAATGGGCTCTCATTCAATGGGTTGGCGGACTTGGCGATTCGCTGCGAACAAGACCATTTGCGAATCGGCCAGTTGCTTATTCAAGGCTTCTCTTGGCCTGAGACCACCCGCGCCCCAGCAGAGCGATTTCGGGGTGACCGTGGCTGGCTCCGGGCCAGTCGGCGCCGCCTTGCAGCAGGATCTGTACACACGGTGCGGTGGGCGGTGAGTGTAAAGCCGGCTGGCCCGACGGCGCCATTTGCCTTGCTCAATTCATTGAGTAAAAATACTCAACGTAATGAGTAGAAAACAGACCGACTACCAGCGTCCGCAAGCCATCGCCCTCGCCGAACGGCTGTCCGAGCCGCGGCGTTTTCTGCAGGTAGTCGCGGGCCCGCGTCAGGTGGGAAAGTCTACTCTCGTCCAGCAGGTCACCGGCGGGCTCGATGTCCCGGTGCGTTTCGTCAGCGCGGATGAGCCGACGCTGCGCGGCGCGGACTGGATCGGTCAACAATGGGAAGCCGCGCGGCTGGAAGCCACGGGGAAGTCCGGAGCCGTTCTCGTGCTGGATGAAATCCAGAAAATTCCGGCGTGGTCCGAGAACGTCAAGCGCCTCTGGGATGAGGATACGCGCAGGAAGCGACCCCTCAAGGTGGTGCTGCTGGGATCCGCCCCGCTGCTGATTGCCCAGGGGCTGACGGAAAGCCTGGCCGGCCGGTTCGAGACACTGCGACTGCCGCACTGGCCTTACGCCGAAATGCGCGAGGCCTTCGACTTCACGCTGGACCAGTATCTGTACTTTGGCGGCTATCCCGGTGCGGCATCCCTGATCCGTGATCCAGCGCGCTGGTCGCGCTACATCGCCGACAGCCTCATCGAGACCTCGATCGCGCGCGACGTGCTACTGCTCACGCGCGTGGACAAGCCAGCGCTGCTGCGTCGACTGTTCGAGCTGGCCTGCCGCTATTCCGGCCAAGTGCTCTCCTACACGAAGATGCTCGGCCAGCTGCAGGACGCCGGCAACACCACGACGCTCGCCCACTACCTCGACCTGCTCGCGGGCGCGGGCATGGTCTGCGGCTTGCCAAAGTACGCCGGCGATGCCGCACGCAGCCGGGGATCGAGCCCGAAGCTGCAGGTGCTCAACACGGCGCTGATGACAGTGACCGCAGGGCTGACTCCGGCCGAAGCGCGCGATGACCGGGAGTTCCGTGGGCGACTCATGGAGTCCGCGGTCGGCGCGCACCTGGCCAACGCCGCCGCCGCCGGCGAGTGCGAGTTGTTCTACTGGCGTGACAGAGGGCACGAAGTGGATTTCATCGTCCGGTTCCGCGCCCGGCTGGTTGCCATCGAAGTGAAGAGCGGCCGCGCGCCACAGGCCCATTCGGGAACCGCGGCCTTTGCGGAGGCCTTCAAGGTGCGACGCACGCTGCTCGTGGGCGGCGATGGGATCTCCGTGGAAGAATTTCTGGCGCAGCCGGTCGCACACTGGCTGGCGGACTGACCACGATGCCAGAGACACCGGAACAAAAAGCCCGCCACGACATCGACGCGAAGCTCGTCGCCTCCGGCTGGCTCGTGCAGGACCGCGACGATCTCGACCTGACTGTCGGCCGCGGCATCGCGGTGCGCGAGTTCCCGATGAAGTCGGGCTTCGGTTTTGCGGATTACCTGCTCTACCTCGATCGCAAGGCCGTCGGCGCCGTCGAGGCCAAGGCAGCCGGCGCACTCACCGGTGTCGAGGCGCAGTCCGCCAAGTACGCGGCGGGCCTGCCGGACAACCTGCCCGCGCACCGCCGCCCGCTGCCGTTCCTGTTCGAATCCAACGGCGCCGTGACCTTCTTCACCAATGGCCTCGATCCCAAGCCGCGCAGCCGCAAGCTCTTCAGTTTTCCGCGACCGGAGACGCTGGCCGAATGGGTGAGCCAGTCCACGTCGCTCCGAGGTCGCCTCGCGCAACTGCCATCGCTCGGCGCTGCCGGCCTGTGGAAGGTGCAGCATCAGGCCACCGCCAACCTCGAAGGCTCGCTCGCCCGCGGCAATCCGCGCGCACTGGTGCAGATGGCCACGGGTTCGGGCAAGACCTTCACCGCCGTGAACGCCGCCTACCGCCTGCTCAAGTTCGGCGGTGCCCGACGCATCCTGTTCCTCGTCGATCGCGGCAATCTCGGCAAGCAAACCGAGGATGAATTCGCGAACTTCACGCCGCCCGACGACACGCGCAAGTTCCCGACGCTCTACACGGTCAATCAATCGAACCCCGCTGGATGTACTACGCGGTTCAAACACGGGGCTTCATCTCCGCGATGTGCGATGTGGTGCAAGGGGCTCTCTACCCCGCGGTTCGACCGAAGGATGTCAGCCGTTGGGGCTGCCCGATTCCACCGCGGAACGAGCAGGCACGCATTGTCGCAAAGCTCGACGAACTCCTCTCCGATCTCGACGCTGGCATCGCTTCGCTGGAGCGCGTGCGGGCGAAGCTGAAGCACTACCGCGCCGCCGTGCTCAAGGCGGCGGTCGAAGGCGCGTTGACCGCGGGATGGCGGCGCGAGCATCCGCCGACGGAAACCGCCGACGCGCTGCTGACCCGGATTCTCGCCGAGCGTCGTCGGCGCTCGGAGGAGGCGCAGCTCGCGAAGTTCGAGGCGGCAGGGAAGGTGCCGCCGAAAGGTTGGAAGGCAAAGTTCAGGGAAATACCCGATCCGAATACTGGCGCACTATCCACGCTACCGTCGGGCTGGTGCTGGGCGACCGTTGAACAATGCGGTCAAGTTCGGCCTGGCAGGCAGCGGGCGCCCCAACACCATACTGGAGATCACATGCGCCCGTACTTGCGGGTCGCGAATGTCTACGAAGATCGTCTGGATCTCAGCGACGTCAAGGCGATGAACTTTTCGCCCGAGGAGTTCGAAACATACGCGCTTCGGTTCGGAGACATCCTGCTAAACGAAGGCCAAAGCCCGGAACTCGTAGGCAGGCCAGCGATGTACCGGGATGAGATTCCGGGCTGCTGCTATCAGAAGACGTTGTTGAGATTTCGTGCGCGCGAGGGGGTTTCCCAACGGTGGGCACTCCTCGTGTTTCGATCTCATCTGCACAGCGGCCGCTTCCGTCGAAGCGCGAGCATTACGACCAGCATCGCACATCTCGCTGCCGAGAGATTCGTGCGAATCGAGTTCCCTCTTCCTCCATACCACGAACAAGACGCCATCGTCGAAACCGTCGAAGACCAGCTCTCCGTCATCGACCATCTCGAACGCGATCTCGATGCCCGCCTGAAAAGCGCCCAGGCGCTGCGCCAGAGCATCCTGCGCCACGCCTTCACCGGCCAGCTGGTGCCGCAGGACCCGAACGACGAACCCGCCAGCGAACTGCTGAAGCGCATCGCTACCGAGCGCGAGGAGCGCGCCCGGCTCGCGCCGGACGCCAAGCGCAAGGCGAGGCCGGACAAGGCAGGCAAAGCCCGCGGCTCACGCCGCGCGCGGACGGATGCGCGCGAGTGATCGCCCAAGTTCGTGTTGCGCGATTTCCAGCTCGTAGTTCTTCTGCAGGTTCATCCAGCTTTGCGCATCGGTGCCAAAGTAGCGGGCGAGGCGCAAAGCCGTGTCGGCGCTGATGCCGCGTCGCTCGCGCACGATCTCGTTGACGCGGGCGGGGGTGACGCCGATGGCGTTGGCCAGCGCCGTGCTGGACAGGCCGAATGGCGCCATGAATTCTTCGCGCAGGATTTCGCCGGGGTGGATGGCGGCAAGGTTGCGATTCATGAAGGGCACCTCAGTGGTAATCAACGATTTCAACTTCCAACGCATTGCCGTCATGCCAGGCAAAGCACACGCGGAACTGGTCGTTGACGCGGATGCTGTATTGGCCAGCGCGGTCGCCTTTACAGGGCTTCCAGCCGGTTGCCCGGCGGCACGCGCAGAAAGTCGAGGCTGGCGGCGGCGTGGAGTTGCACGAGCTTGCGCCGCGCCACCGCTTCGATAGCCACAAACCGGCGTACGCGCTGGCCGTGGAACAGGGCTTCCGTATCCTTGTCCGCGAACGACCGTATCATGGCTGTATCGTATATCGACAACCGATATCCTGCATATGACTCCCTGTTGGCAATCGGAAACCCGGCAATGATGGATGCGTCGCAAATCGGCAAACGCGCGTGGAGCTACGCGGGTATCCTGCAGCAGGCCGGCCTCTCCTGCGTGGAGTACGTCGAGCAGCTGACCATGCTGCTGTTCCTCAAGATGGCGGATCAGCTCACCGGCCCGCCGTGGAACCAGCCGCCGATCGTGTCGCCGGATCTCGGCTGGAAGGCGCTGCTGCCGCTCGATGGCGCAGCACTTGAAACGCAGTACAGCACGGCCATCGAGAAGCTCGGGCTCATGCCGGGCATGCTCGGCGTGATCTTCAAGGGCGCGCGCTGCGACATCCACAACCCGGCGCTCTTGAAGCAGCTCATCGTGAACCTCATCGACAAGGAGGACTGGATGAGCCTCCCCGTCGACGTGAAGGGCACCATTTACGAGGAGCTGCTCCAGCGCAGCGCCTCGGAGTCCACCAAGGGCGCGGGGCAGTACTTCACCACGCGCGCCGTGATCCAGACCATGGTCGAGGTGATGCAGCCGACGCCGGCGGACCGCATCTGCGATCCGGCGGCCGGCACGGGCGGCTTCCTGTTCACGGCCTACAACTACGTGTTGCAGAAATTCGGCTGCGATCTCGATGCCGACCAGAAGCGCGCCTTGCGCGAGGAGCTGGTCGAGGCGATGGAGCTGTCGCCCAAGGTCGGGCGCATGTGCGCCATGAACCTCTACCTGCACGGCATCGGCGGCGACAAGGTGGTGGTGCACTCCGGCCACGACAGCCTCGCCGCGCCCTGGAGCCGCGAATACACGATGATCCTCGCCAATCCGCCCTTCGGCAAAAGCCAGAGCGTGCTGTTCGTCAACGAGGCGGGCGACACGGAGAAGGATGACGCCGTCGTGGTCCGCGAGGATTTCTGGACCGAGACCAGCAACAAGCAGCTCAACTTCGTGCAGCACATGTTTTCGCTGCTGAAGATCGACGGCCGCGCCGCCGTGGTGCTGCCCGACAACGTCCTGTTCGAGGGCGGCGCCGGCGAGATGCACCAGCGCGAGCCGACCTGGAGCGAGGCGAACCCCGACGGCCGCTGGCGCAGCTACACGCTCGATGAGATCCAGAAGCGCGACAAGCTGAGCCTGGATCTCTTCTGGATCAAGGACCAGAGCCTGACCGACACGGACGCGCTGCCGCCGCCGGACGTCATCGCGGCGGAGATTGCGGAGGAACTGGAAGCCGCGTTCGATCTCTTCAGCAAGATTGCGAAGAGGCTGCCGAGTTCCTCCGGCTGAGTGTGCGATGATCCCGGCCGTGGAGGTGCCCCATGGGAAAGGAACAGGTTGATCGGCTGCGGAGAACGCCTGCATACCCGTTCGTCGAGGCGGCGCACTACCTCAACATGCCGGTGAGCACGCTGCGCGCGTGGTGCATCGGGCAGGACTACAAGGTGGGTGAGGATACCAGGCGGTTTCAGCCACTCATCGAGCTGGACGGTACGAAGAGCGAAGGTCTGTCATTCCTGAATCTGGTGGAGGCGCATGTGCTGGCGGCCATTCGCCGCAAGCATGACATCCCGCTGCCCAAGGTTCGGGAGGCTCTGGCGTTCATGCGGGAAAAGATGAGTACTCCGCGGCCGTTGGTGGAGCGCTCGTTCCAGACCGATGGCGTGAATCTCTTCGTCGAAGAGTTGAGCTCTCTCGTCAATGTGACGCGGGAAGGCCAGACTGAGATGAAGGAGCTGTTGCTGGCTCATCTCCAGCGGATCGAACGTGATCCGGCCGGGTTGCCGATCCGCCTGTTTCCGTTCACCCGGACGGGAACGCAGGAGCGTGAAGCGCCGGTGCAGATCGACCCCACCATTGCTTTTGGGCGCCCGTCACTCCGCGGCAGAGCGGTTCCCACGGCGGTTCTGGCGGATCGCTTCAAGGCGGGTGAACCGATGACGGTGCTGGCCAGCGATTTCGACGTCACCGTGGAAGTCATTGAAGACGCCATCCGGTGCGAGCTTGACCGCGCGGCCTGAGCCAGCGCCGGTTTTCTA
>CAYXEY010000171.1:0-9369 GCA_964464105.1 uncultured Planctomycetaceae bacterium | reverse complement strand
GCCTTCGTGCTAGATCTCATGCAAACCATGTTCAAGTCGGACAAGCCGGGTGATCCGCCACGACCCTCTCCCGAAGCGATCGATAAAGTGGTGCCGCTCTTCGGCGAGGACTCCAAGATCATCCCCGAGATCAAGGCCATGAAACCTGCCGATGTGAAAAAGACGCTCAATGCCTTTGAGACCTACTACGCCGAGGCGAAGCAGGCCATGGCGACCGGGTACCCGCAGGTGCGCATGGACGACATGAACAAGATGGCCGAGCGGCACATTGAGGTCTCGCCGATGACCAAGGCACTGCTGCCCGCATTTGGTCGAATCCAGAAGACCCGGGCCCGCAGCGAGGCCTCGCGCCGCGCCACCCAGCTCAGCTACGCCGTGCACATTTACAAGGAGCAGACCGGCCGCTGGCCGCAATCGCTGAACGAGTTGCCCGATCGGTTCAGCCAGACCATGCGCACCGACCCCTTCACCGGCAGCCAGTTCGGCTACCGCGTCGATGAAAACGGCCCGGTGATCTACTCGCTGTCAGAGGATGGCATGGACAACGGCGGCAAGCATTCCACGCGCTGGGACGACGAGAAAAACGGTGATTCAGACGATCACGTCTTCTGGCCGGTTCAACCGAAGTGACGGCGCCGAAGGCTGATGCTCATTCGCAATTCGCAATTAGTAATTCGTCATTTTCAGAGCATCACCCGCCGGTTATACACCCACCACTCAAACATCAAGATCACCAGCGCCGCGGCGATGAAGTGCGGCCAGAGCGGCTGATTGATCTTTACCTCGCCCGACGCCGTGTCGATCTGCCGCTGGGCCAGCCGCAAATTCTCCAGCGGGCGGATGTTCGATTCATTGGCGCTGAGCGTGTTAATGGCGAAGACGTCCGTCGTCTTGGCGGCGTCGTCAAACGAAATGCGATACAAGCCGTCGTCGCGGGTGCGGCCGTACGACACCACCGTGCGTCCGGCCACGTCCACCGACTCGGTCGAGCCGTCGGGCCGCTTGATCTCCGCCTTCGATGACCCGCCCGGCACGGCCACCGTCAGCGTGTCGCCCGGCGACGCCAGCCGCCCGCGATCGGACAGGCCGGCGTCGGTCAAGCCGCGGGTGCAGTTCTGCATGAGCACAACGAACGGGATCGACCACAAGAAGCTCGACTCCTCCACGTCGAAGGCCACGATGACATAGCGGTGACCGGGGTCGTTGAGCGCCGCGATGACCGGCGAGTCCTCGCCTTCGACCAGGATCGACGCGGTGGATGGCAGCGTCAGGCGCCGCCAGCGGGAGACGAACAGATTCGAATAATCGGCCGGCCGGATGAGCGGGTGGTTCTCCTGCCACGACTTGATCGGCTCGCCCTCGATGAACTCACCGGGCTTGACCGCGTCGATCTTGGGCACACCGCCGAGAAACACGTAATTGCCGGGCGGAAGGCGACCGGTGTCGTGATTGTCCAGCACGACCAGGTCGAACAAGCTGCGGCCATCGCCGACAAGCTCATCATCCGGCGCGGATTCGTACTGCGACGGAGACATATACACCGTCTTGGGCACGTCGACCGCCTTCATGACCCGCTCCAGGGCGCTGCGGGGACGGGGCCGATCGCTGACGCAGAGCACCGAGAGATCGCGCGGCGGATCGATGGGCGCCTGCACGGAGTTGTCCAATTCGAGCGCGTCGGTGCGATGCAGGCGGACCTCGACCAGCCCGCCGGCGTCGTGATTCAATTCGAATAGCACGTTGCGGAATGACGGCTCCAGCTCCGCGGCATCGGCGGCAACCGTGGTTGGCTGCCGCGCCGGACCGAGCGTGATTTGCTGGATCGAGCCGGAGCCGGCCAGCAGCTTGCCGTCCAGCCGAATCGAGACGTCCGTCGTCATCGGCTGGTCGCCGAAGTTCTCGACCTGGGCGAAGACCGACAGCACGCCGGGCCGTTCGGTGTCGCGCCGCACATCGAAGCCGACGATGCCGACATTGTCCGCCGCTTCGCCGATGCGGTGATAAGTGACCTTGCCCTCGACCGTGCCGAGATCCTTGGTATCGGCGATGTGTCCGTCGGTAAAGATGCGCACATCGGCGGCAGTCGGTACCGAGGGGTTATTCGAATCGCCACTGGTCTGGCCCGCGTAGGCGACGGCGAGTTGCAACGCCTCGCCGATCCGCGTGTGCGCGTCGGTCGGCTGGATCGCCTCGATCTCGCGGACCATGCGCCGCTTGTCCTCGGTGAAAGGGCAGACCACCTCTGCACGCTCGGCGAAGGCGATCACCATCACGCGGCAATCGTCGGGCAGGCTCTTCACCAGGGTCACGGCCGATTCGAGGGCGTGCGCCAGGCGCGGACGGCTGTCGGCCTCAAGTGTCTTCATCGACGCCGAGCGATCGATCAGCACCAGCACGTTTTTGTCCGGACGCCCCATGCGATTGATGACCGGCTGCGAGATTGCCAATAGCACGGCCGCAAGAATGAGCAGTTGCAGCAGCAGCAACAGGTTTTTTCGCAATCTTTGAAAGGGCGAGTTGACCTGCAAGTCGTACACGGCGCGGCGCCAGAGCAGCGTCGAGGACACCACGCGATTGGTGCGGCGGAGCTTGAGGAAATATAGCAACAGCAGCAGCGGAACCGTGATCGCGCCGATGATCGCGGCTGTGCCGGCGGAGAGAAAAGTCAGGGCTGCCAGCGGTTGGGCTTTCATCGCGACAAGCGTCAACGCAGCATCCCCCGTTGGCGCAGATGGGAGATGACCAGCGTCTCAAAGGAGCTGTCCGACGGTGTGAGCAGGTAGCTGGCCCCCCGCTGGGTGCAGTAGTCACGAATGGACTGGCAGTGAGCCTCCAACGCGGCCCGGTATTTGTCGATCAGCGGCTTGCTGACCGTGATCTCGGCCACGTCGTCGTCTTCGCAATCGACCAGGCGCAGGTCGCCCGCCAGATCAGGCTTCAACTCCTGCGGACTGAGGACCTGAATCAGATAGATGTCGAGACTGCGGCCGAACAGGTAGCGCAGGCCATCCTGCACGCCGGACTTGTCCAGAAAGTCCGACAGCACCATGAGGATGCCCTTCTGGGTGTGCTGCAGGGCGAAGGCCTTTGCCGCCGCCATGAAATTGCTGCCGCCGTCGACTTCCGTCGATTCGAGCAGCTGAATGACCCGCGACATCGACCGTCGTCCGCGCAGGCCCGACAGCCGCCCCGCGACGCCGTCGCGATACAGGTAGACATTCACGCGATTGTGATTGCACAACGCGATGTAGCTGATCGCAGCGGCGACACGCCGCGCGAACAGCGACTTGTCCGGCTTGCCCTCGCCCATGGACTTGGATACGTCGATGAGCAGGCTGACGTTCAGATCCTCTTCTTCGAGGAAGAGCTTGAGGAAGAGGCGATCCAGCCGGGCATAGATGTTCCAGTCAATGTGCCGCAGGTCGTCACCTGTGACGTAATTTCGATAATCGGCGAATTCGGCGGACTCGCCCTTGCGCTTGGAGCGGCGATCGCCCTTCTGCCGGCTGGCGAAGATCTTCCGCGAGACGATCTCCAGCTGCTCCAGCCGGGCCATGAAGTCCGGGTCGAGCAGGCTCTCCGCGGCGTCGGTGGTTGTTGAAGTGTTCGCCATTTACTCAAGACGCCGTTTAGCCGCATGGCCGAAAGGCCCGCGCTGAAAAACGCATCGCCTAAGCCATAAGCTCCCTTCCTACCGATGAATATGATACCGGACGAAACCGGTGCGGTGCGGTTGAGCGGCCGGCCGTGGCGATCCTATAATCTCTTGAACGCAGCGGTCGCGATTGTTCACGCGATCCAACCGGAGACGGTTTCCGGTATGATGCCGTTAGGGAGGTCGAGTGGATGGCGAAGGAAGCAGCAGCGACAACAGACACGCAGGGTCAGACAGCCACCAAGGCAGCGCCCACGAAGACCATTCCGAAGCCCCTTCCGCCTTACAAGGTGATTTTGCACAACGACGACGTCAATGATGTCGGACATGTTGTTCAGACCATCATCACGCTGACCACGCTCAACACCCAGGCGGCCCAGGAGCGCACACTCGAAGCCCACAATCAGGGCCAATCGCTCTTGCTGGTGACTCACAAGGAGCGGGCTGAGCTGTATCAGGAGCAGTTCCAGTCTGCGAAGTTGACGGTCACCATCGAGCCGGACGAATAAACAAACCTGTGGCACCGGTTTCTCAACCGGTGAAGTTTGACACCGGTTTGTAACCGGTGTCGGCCTCAAGCCGCATTATCATCCAGAATCTGCGTGCCATAAAGCGTGCGATACAATGCGCAGCGCTCTTTCAATTCCGCATGCTTGCCCATGTCCACGATGCGGCCGCGGTCCATGACCACAATGCGGTCGGCCTGCAGGATCGTTGAGAATCGGTGGGCGATGATGAAGGCGGTGCGATCTTCGAGGAAATGTTCGACCGCGTCGTGGATTTTCTTCTCGCTGTCGCTGTCGATCTGACTGGTCGCCTCGTCGAAGATGAAGATCGGCGCATTGCGCAACATAGCCCGGGCGATGGCGATGCGCTGCTTCTGTCCGCCCGAGAGCGTGGTGCCCTTTTCACCGACAATCGTGTCGTAGCCGTCCGGCTTCTCGCGGATGAACTCGTCAGCGTAAGCGGCGACAGCCGCCGCGACGACCCGCTCGTGATCCTCGGGACGAAGGTACTTTCGCTCCGGATGGCGCCGTTGGAGCATGATTCGGCGAAGCAGGTCTTCATCGCCATAGGCGATGTTGCTCTCAATCGTGTCGGGGAAGATGACGGTGTCCTGCGTCACCAGGCTCATCTGCCGTCGCAGCGAGACGATGGAGTGGTCGCGAACATCAAGCCCGTCGATGTGCAACGCCCCTTCCTGCGGCTCGAAGAATCGCATAAGCATCGAAAGCAGGGTGGTCTTGCCGGAACCATTCGGCCCAACCAGCGCGACCCGCTCGCCGCGGGCCACGGTGAGATTCACCTGATCGAGCGCAGGCGTGTCGCTGCCCGGATAGGTGTAGCACATGTCGCGGAATTCGATCGACCTCTGCAACAATGGCAGCGGAGTCGTGGTCGCACGCCCCGCGCCTTCCTGCTCGACGGGCCGATCCAGGATCTCGAACACGCGATCGGCCGCCGCATTGGCACGCTGCATGCGGTTGTAGAATCCCGACAATTGTCGTATCGGGTCGAACATCGCCGCCATACAGCCGGCCAGCGCCGCCACCTTGGAGAAGCTCATGACTTCCCTGAACATGAGGCTTGCGAAATAGACCAGTGCAACAGACGCGATCAATCGCCCGACTGTCTCAAATATCGGGCTGCTCGATGCGTCAATACGTTCAATGCGCATCTCCTGTTTGAACATCTCCAGGTCAAGAGCGAACAGCCTCCGCCGCTCGTAGCTCTCCATGGTGTAGCCCTTGACCACGCGAATTCCGCCGAGGGCTCCATCCAGCGTCGAGATCATCCGTCCATAGCCCTGAAGCAGCCGCTTGCTCGTCTTGCGGATGATTTTTCCGATCTTACGGATGAAAAGCGCTGCCGGCGGCACGGCGAGAACAATCACCAATGTGAGCTTCGGATCGATCGCGAGCGCCACGCCGAATACGAAGATTGCCTTGAGCGGCTCGCGCAGACTCTTGGCGAAGACGAAATTAAGGCCGCGATAGATATCCTGGCTATCCTGGACGAAGCGGCTGACCAGGTCGCTGGTGTTGGAAAACTGCGTGACCGGAAATCGCAATCCTCTGCGGTACATTTCCCTCCGCATGCCCAGGACCGTTCGTCCGGCCACTACCGAGATTAGGTATTCGCCGAAGAAACGGGCGATAGCCCCGATCAACGCAAGCACCATGACGCCCGAGACCACGATGATCACCGCGCGCATTTTGTCTGCATAACTATTCGTAGATGGCATGAAAGACGCGAGCCATAGCGACAGGCGGTGCTTCAGCTTCAGTTCGCGGGGAACGAAGCTGACGGATGCCGGCTCGTCGTTGCGCAGGATCGGGACCGTGATCCGCTCGCCATCCCTCAATCGGGCGAGGCGGGCGAACGTCGCACCGCGTTGCGCAAAGCGCTCCTCGGAGACTTCATCCCGTTTCTCTTTATCAAACAGTGGTTTTCCGTCCGGACTGCACAGCACGTCGTCTTCAAGGAAGGTCTTTTCGTCGCGGTCAGCCTTCGCGACGCGGCCGTCCATTCCAAACACGACACGGGCCCGCTCCCCCGCCACCCAGTTGTCCACCCAGGTCGGGATGCCTTCCTTGCCTTGAATGACCTGAATGGCCGGCAGCAGCGCCGCGATGTTGATTGAATAAGTCGCCGCGACGATGCCGATGCAGATCAGCCCGGGGATGAGGTATCGCCGGTAGGCCTTTGAATAGCGCATGATCCGCAAAAACTGGATCGGCGAGCCGCCGGCCTTGTCGGCCTTGGTGCGATTGAGATTGGGTCCCAGAGGGGTTGCCATCAAGCCGGTGTCCTGTTCGCGCAACGTGACGCGGGCCGGGCAGTATAACGGCTGGTCACGTCCCGGCTCGCCTCAACCATGCTTGGCCGCAATGGGCATCCGGCGGCCGGTGCCGAATGCCCGGCTGGTGACCTTCAGCCCCGGCGCCATCTGCTTGCGCTTGTACTCATTCATGTCCACGCGGCGGATGACGTCGCGCACGACCGCGGCGCCGAACCCAGCGGCGACGATCTGATCGGCCGAGGCATTCTCCTCGACATACATCTTCAGGATCGCATCGAGCACGTCGTATGGCGGTAAGCTGTCCTGGTCGGTCTGGTTGGGCCGCAGCTCGGCCGAAGGCGGCTTGGTCAGCGTCCCCTCAGGAATGATCACACGGCCGGCGCGAGCGTTGACATAGCGGGATAGTTCATAGACGGTCGTCTTGGGAACGTCGCTGATGACCGCCAGGCCGCCGCACATGTCTCCGTAAAGCGTGCAGTAGCCGACGGCCAGCTCGCTTTTGTTGCCGGTGGTCAGCAGCAGCCAGCCGAACTTGTTGCTCATGGCCATGAGCAGATTGCCGCGAATGCGCGCCTGAATGTTCTCTTCGGCGACATCCGGAGCACGCCCCGCAAACACAGGAGCGAGACTCGACTCAAACGCCCGGTGCATTGGATCAATCGGCACGGTCACAAGATCGATGCCCAGGTTTGTCGCCAGGTCGCGCGCGTCGAACAGACTGTGCTCACTGGAATACCGCGACGGCATGGCCACGCCATGCACCGACGCGGCGCCGAGGGCATCCACTGCGATGGCCGCGGTCAGTGCGGAGTCGATGCCGCCGGACAACCCCAGCACGACTGATTTGAATCGGCACTTGGTCACATAGTCGCGCGTGCCCAGTACGAGGGCTTCATAGATGGCCTCGATGCGCTCGGGGAACCTCTCAACCCGCGCGGATGCCAAATCGGCGATGTCCACGACCAGCAGGTCTTCCTCAAACGCCTTGGCCTGCGCGACGACGATCCCATGCGAATCGAACACGGCGCTGCCGCCATCGAACACGAGATCATCATTGCCTCCCACCTGGTTGACGTAGGCGATGGTGACGCCGTGCCGCTTTGCTGCCGCGCCGAAGAGCCGCGTTCGGGTGTCCTGCTTGCCGGCCTCGAATGGCGACGCGCTGATGTTGAGGATGAGTTTCGCGCCGGTCTTCGCCAGGCGCTCAATCGGATTGACCGCATAGAGTGGACGGGCAATCACACTCTCCTCATTCCATAAGTCCTCGCAGATGGTGATGCCGGCCAGCACGCGATGTCCGCCGGCGTCGCGAACGACCTCGGCCTCATGCTCCGCGGCGGACTCAAAATATCGACTCTCGTCAAAAACATCGTAAGTCGGCAGCAGTCTCTTGCGATGCACGTCCTCAATCCTGCCATTACGGCAGATCGCCGCCGAATTGAACAGTGCCCGCCCGTTGGCCTTCGGATTTCGCTCGGGCCAACCTACGATTGACGTAATTCCAACAGACGCCGAGGCCACGCGTTGCAATTCCGCGGCGCAGGCATCGATGAACACCGGCTTGTAGAGCAAGTCCTTGGGCGGGTATCCGCACAGGGCGAGTTCCGGAAATAGCACGACATCGGCGCCGGCGGCCCGCGCTCGCCCAATCCAATCAATCAACTTTTCCGCATTTCCGGTGACATCGCCGACGAGTGTGTTGATCTGAGCCAGCGCTAGCTTCATGCGTGGAAAACCTGGCGCTCCTACCGGTGCAGCGTCGCCGTGCGCTCGGCCCCGATGCTCACCAGCGTCACCGGCACGCCCAGCAGCTTCTCGATCCGCTCGATGTACGCTTGTGCCGTGCGCGGCAGCTCAGCGAACTTCGCATTAGGTGGAATATCCGAACTCCAGCCCGGCATGCTCTCGTAGACGGGCTCGACCTCCGCAAGGATGTCAATATCCGGCGTGAACATACGCAGATCGCGTCCGCCATGCCGGTAGCCCGTGCAGATCCGCACTTCGTCAACGATGCCGAGCGTATCGAGGTGCATCACGGCCAACTGCGTGATGCCTGCCAGGGCCACGCTGTACTTGGTCGCAAACGCATCGAACCAGCCGATCCGCCGCGGGCGACCCGTGGTCGTGCCAAACTCGTGGCCCTTCACGCGAATCGCGTCGCCGGTCGCGTCGGTCAATTCTGTCGGAAACGGACCGGAGCCGACGCGGGTCATGTAAGCCTTGATTACACCGAGGTAGGTCTTGATGCACGAAGGCGGCACACCTGCCCCCGCCGCCACGCCCCCCGCCGTGCAGGTGCTGCTGGTGACATAGGGAAACGTGCCGTGGTCGATATCGAGCAATCCGCCCTGCGCGCCTTCGAACAGCAGGCGCTTACGTTCACCCAGTGCCTCATGCAGCACCGGTGTTGTATCGGTCACATGCAGGCGAAGCTCTTCGCCGAGCCGCAAATACTCCTCTGCGATCGGCGCGGAGGTCAGCGGTTCATATCCTGGATAGAGCGCGGCGAACGCCTTATTGCGATCCACGAGGATTCGCTCCAACTTTGCGCGAAACTCGGCCGGCTTGTACAAATCCGCAACGCGCAAGGCGCTCGAGCGCAGCATCTTGTCGGCGTAACACGGACCGATGCCCCGAGCCGTGGTCCCGATCTTGCGATCGTCGCCCAGCTTGGCCTCCGACAATCGATCCTGAGCCTTGTGGTACGGCATGACCAGGTGCGCGCGGTTGGAGATAAGCAGGTTCCTGCCCACTTCGATGCCGCGCTCGCGCAGCGCCCGAATCTCACCACAGATCGTTTCAAGGTCCACCACCACGCCTGGGCCGACCACGCTCACCACGCCCGGCCGCAGAATGCCGCTGGGCACCAGATGCAGGGCGAACTTCTGATCGCCGATTCGCACGGTGTGCC